>JBEBWH010000181.1:0-6544 GCA_040392305.1 Bradyrhizobium sp.
TCCTCGGTCATCACCACGATGCGGGTGCCGACGCCGACATGCGGCGGAACGCCGGTGCGCACGCCGTTCGACAGCACCGCCGGCTTGTACGAGGACGACGCGGTCTGTCCCTTGGTCACGGGCTCGGTCTCGACCACCTCCAGCGTCACGCGCTGCGGCAGGATCAGCGCGATGGCGTTGCTGTCGTGCATCGACAGCTTCACCGTCATGTTTTCCTGCAGATAGGGAGCGGCCGTGCCGACGACATCCTTCGACACCTGAATCTGGTCGTAGGTTTCGTTGTTCATGAAATGGAAGCCGTCGCCGTCCTCGTAGAGGAAGTTGAACTCGCGATCCTCGACGGTGGCGCGCTCGACCTGGTCGGTGGTCTTGAACCGCTCCGAAATCTTCACGCCGTCGCTGATCCGGCGCATTTCGATCTGGCTCACCGGCGTTCCCTTGCCGGGATGGATGTTCTCGGCGGTCAGGACCACGTATAGCTTGCCGTCAATGTCGAGCACGTTGCCCTTGCGGATCGAACTGGCGATGACTTTCACGAGTATTTTTCCTAACGGTTGGATCGGGTGGCGGGCCGAACCCGGGCGTCTCGCCGGTGGTCGCACGCTGTCGGGCCGCAACATACTGATTTGGACCGCAGATGCCAGCTTTTTGCGGCCGAAAACGAGGCTTTAATGGACGAAAACCGGCCTTCTCCCTGGTGGTCGCCGGGCCGCCACGCCGATCGGCGTCCGTTTCTCGCCGCGCGCGGGCAGATCACCCGGGCGGTGCGGAACTGGTTCGAGACATCCGGCTTCACCGAGGTGGAAACCCCGGTTCTGCAGCTGTCGCCCGGCAACGAGACGCATCTGCATGCCCCGGCGACGGTGCTGACAGGTCCGGACGGGGAGCGTCGGGCGCGCTATCTGCGGACCTCGCCGGAATTCGCCTGCAAGAAGCTGCTGGCGGCCGGGGAGGAGCGGATCGTCGAATTCGCCCGTGTATTCCGCGACCGCGAGCGCGGCGACCGGCATCTGCCGGAGTTCACCATGCTGGAATGGTATCGCGCCGGCGCGCCGTATCAGACCGTGATCGACGACTGCCTTGCGGTGATCGCGCTGGCGGCGGAAACCACGGGCACGGCGCGCTTCCTGTTTCGGGGCATGGAGGCCGATCCGTTCGCCGCCGCCGAACGGCTGACGCTGGCGGAGGCATTTGCGCGCCATGCCGGGATCGACCTGCTTGCGACCATCGTGGACGGCGAGGGCGACCGCGATGCGCTGGCGCGGCAGGCGGCCGGCCGCGTGCGGATCACCGCTGACGACATTTGGTCGGATATCTTCAGCAAGGTGCTGGTCGAGCATATCGAGCCGCATCTCGGGCAGGGGCGGGTGACGGTGCTGGATGAGTATCCCGCGCCGGAGGCGGCGCTGGCGCGGCGCAGCGCGGCCGACCCGCGCGTGGCGGAGCGGTTCGAGGTGTATGCCTGCGGCGTGGAACTGGCCCATGGCGTCGGCGAATTGACCGACGCCGCCGAGCAGCGCCGGCGCTTCGATGCGGCGATGGACGAGAAGGAGCGCATCTATGGCGAGCGCTATCCGCTCGACGAGGAGTTTCTCGCGGCGGTCGCGGCGATGCCGGAGGCGGCGGGCGTCGCGCTCGGCTTCGACCGGCTGGTGATGCTGGCGAGCGGCGCGACGCGGATCGATCAGGTGGTATGGACGCCGCCGGCGGGAGAGGCGCGATGAGCGACGGTGACATCCTGAAAGGCGATACGCTGCGGCAGCCGCATGAGGTGATCGGCCGTGGCCTTGCCCCGCGCGATGCGCTGGCCGAGCTGACCGAGGTGGCGGGGCGCTATGCGATCGCGATCACGCCGGAGGTGGCCGGACTGATCGATCCGACCGATCCCGGCGATCCGATTGCGCTTCAATATGTCCCTGACGCCGCAGAGCTGCACAAGGCGCCGGGCGAGGACGGCGATCCGATCGGCGACCGTGCTCATATGCCGGTCGAGGGCGTCGTGCATCGCTATCCCGATCGCGTGCTGCTCAAGCCGGTGCATGTCTGCGCCGTCTATTGCCGCTTCTGCTTCCGTCGCGAGATGGTCGGCCCCGGCAAGTCGCCGACGCTGTCGGGCGAGGCCTATGCCGCGGCGCTCGACTATATCCGCGCCCATGAGGAAATCTGGGAGGTGATCCTCACCGGCGGCGATCCGCTGATGCTGTCGGCACGGCGCTTACGCGAGATCGTCGCCGACCTCGCGGCCATCGACCACGTCAGAATCGTCCGTATCCATTCGCGCGTGCCGGTCGCGGACCCCGCGCGCATCGACGACGCGGTGGTGGCGGCATTGCGCGCCGACAACGTCACGACCTGGCTCGCGGTGCATGCCAATCATCCGCGCGAGCTCACCGCGCAGGCGCGCGCCGCGATTGCGCGCTTCATCGACGGCGGCATTCCCGTCGTCAGCCAGTCCGTGCTGCTGCGCGGCGTCAATGACGATGCCGCGACGCTGACGGCGCTGATGCGCGCCTTTGTCGAATGTCGCGTCAAGCCGTATTATCTGCATCAGGGCGACCTCGCGCCCGGCACCTCGCATCTGCGCGCGACGATCGCCGAAGGACAGGCATTGATGCGGCAGTTGCGCGGCCGCGTGTCGGGGCTGTGTCAGCCGGACTATATGCTCGACATTCCCGGCGGACACGGCAAGGCGCCGATCGGTCCTCGTTACCTTGCCGATGACGCAGGCGGCGAGGGGACCTATCGGGTGACGGATTTCCGCGGCTGCGCCCATCGCTATCCGCCGTTTGGGGATTGACGCTGGCCCGCGCGGCCCGTCGGAACCGGGGCCAATTCACTGGCCAACCGGGTGTGCAAGTGTCAAAATCACGTTGCGCCAGAGTCGCTGGCGCAGCGCATCGTGGCATCGAGCTCGCCGCCGCTCTCAGCGCTTCACAAAGGATGCGAGGCATCGGAGGTGTGACATGCGCAAGCTGGCAATCACCGCATTCGCAATTCTCGCGGGTGCAACCGTCGCACTCGCGCAAGGCAGTACGACGACGACCCCGCCGCGATCAGGAACGGATGCCGTGCCGCGGGCCGGTGCGCCGGCTCCCGGCATTCCGCCTGTCGGCCAGCGTCAGCCGCGCCGCTCCGATGTGCCGGAGGTGGCCAATGAGACAGACCGGACACCGGAAGACCGTGCGCTCGATCGCAAGATCAAGAGCATTTGCCGCGGCTGCTGAGGCCTGGCGTTACGCCTGATTGCGGGCGGACAGCGCGAGCCCGATCAGCGCCGATCCGCCGAACAAGAGATTGAGCCCGACCAGCAGGCCGAGCGCCCACAGGGCCGAGCCGGGCAGACCGATGATGATGATCGCGGCGACGGCGAGATCGGCGATGCCCGAAGCGATCAGCCAGCCCCATCGTCCCGTCAGCCTCTTGCGATGCTCCAGCGCGAACATGATGGTGGCGACGCCTTCGGCGATGAAATAGGCGCCCACCACCAGCGTCAGCGTCAGCGTGCCCTGGATCGGCCAGACCAGCAGGACGACGCCGGCGATGATCGCGACCGCGGCGGAGACCAGCGACCACCAGAAACCGGGTGCTTCGCGCGCCCAGAAGGTGAGGACGAGGCCGGCGACGCCGCTGATGAGAAACAGCCAGCCGAGGAAAATAGTGACGGCAATGCTGGCGAGCGGCGGCAGCAGCAGAGCAGCCAGGCCGAGGATGACCAGCAGAATTCCTTCGATGAGAAACGCCTTCCAGCTCTTGCCGATCTGCTCGGTTACACGCGCCTGAAGTGCTTCTAGCCTGTCGTCGGACTGAGACATCTGAATCTCCCAGGTTGCCAAACCACGTCGCACCACCCTACCGCGAAAGTCGAAAACCCCCAAACCGGCCGTCGTGCCGATCGGGCGGCAGCAATTCCGGCGTTTTCCGCGCGGAGAGCCCGACCAGGCCGTTGACGGGAGTAAAGATGTTCTTGATGCGGTGATCGAGTTCGTGTGCGACGAGTTCGCGCTCGAGGCTCACAAGTTTTTCAACATGGATATCGGTGGAGGTTCCGTACAGCGCAGAACGCGCCCCGTTTCATCCAGCTTGGGCATCGCCTTCAGGCGCAGCCAGCGAGACTCGCCGCTGTGATGTCAAAGACGATATTCGATTTCATAAGGCTCATTGGAGATCAGAAGTTATCGTCGCTTCCGTTCGACCCGGTTTCGGGCATCGGGATGCACCAGCGGCGTCCAGAGTTGCGCAAGGCATGATCCAAAGCCACACGGTCCGGCCTTGCCGCCAGAACAAGCCATCAATCGTCAGGCCAGGCGCGCGGCCGCAAACTCACACCGCTTCCCGCGCCTTGACCACGGATCGACGCATGACGCGAGACTTGAGCGGCCGCCGGGTTCGGCGACCCCAGCACTGTCTTCGCTGATCGAGGCACCCTGTCAGCCGCTCCCTCAAATTCTCCAGCGCCTCCGCGGCCTCCTCCAAAACCGCCTTCTGACGGGCGACTTCCGCGAGATAGCGATCGAGCGTCTCGAGACGCTCCCTTGTTTCTGACATCTGAGTGGCTCATCAAACCGGCACCGCCAGATGCGGGCCAGGCCAGTCTGACAGGACAGCCGTCAAATGGGTTCAAATGACGCATCCCCCTGTTCAAGGGGGCGTCGTTGGCAGGACGCTACGCGGCGTCGCCTCTCTACCCCCAACATGGCCGGGCCATGATCGGAACTTTTTCGGCTGCTCCGAGTTCTATTTCGCAGCATCAGGGGTTTGTTGTGCAGCCGTTTGGAGTCGCTTTCGCGTCGGTCAATGCCGCCAGTGACAACATGAACGTTGCAGACTTTCTGCAGGTTCTGCCTGCCGCGACCTATACGACGGATGCCGCCGGATACATCACCGCGTACAATCAGGCCGCTCTCGCCCTGTGGGGCGCTGCCCCGGTCCTGGGCGAAGCGCGTTATTGCGGGCCGTGGACGCTCTATCTGCCGGACAACCGTCCTCTTGCGCACGACCAGTCTCCGACCGCCGTCGCGCTCAAGGAGCGGCGTGCTCTGCACGGCGTCGAGGCGATGGGGGAGCGGGCGGACGGCGCCTGCATCTCCTTCCTCGCCTATCCGACCCCTTTGTTCAACGACGCCGGCGACCTTGTCGGCGCGGTGAATATGCTGATCGACATCACCGAACGGAAGGCCGACGAGAAAGCCGCCCGACGGCTCGCGGCGATCATCGCCTGCTCCGAAGACGCCATTCTGGCAAAGAACCTCGATGGCGTGATCACCGACTGGAATGACGGCGCGACGCGGCTGTTCGGCTACACCGCCGAGGAAGCGGTCGGCCGCTCGGTAACGATGCTCATTCCAATTGATCGTTACGACGAAGAGCCCGAGATTCTCGCCCGGATCGGCCGCGGCGAACGGATCGAACATTATGAAACCGTCCGTCAGCACAAGGACGGAAGCCCCATCGATATCTCGCTGACAGTGTCGCCGATCCTCAACCGCAAGGGCGAGGTCATCGGAGCTTCGAAGATCGCGCGCGACATATCCGACCGGCGGCGCGCGGAAGAGCAGAAGGACCTGCTGCTGCGGGAGATGAACCACAGGATCAAGAACCTGTTCGCGATATCGAGCAGTCTGGTCAGACTCAGCGCGCGGCATGCAACGACGGTCGACGCCCTCGCCGCCGACCTTCAGGGGCGCTTCACGGCGCTGGCCAACGCCCATACGCTCACCCTGACCGCTGCGGCGGGGGATGTCTCGCACCGGCCGGAGACCAGCCTGCACGCGCTGATCCGCACCATCGTGTCGCCCTATCGCCACGCCGACCGGGCCGATGCCCGTGTGAACATCACGGGGCCGGACCGGCTGATCGCAGGATCGGACGTCACGGCATTTGCCCTGCTGCTGCACGAATTCGCGACCAACGCCGCCAAATATGGCGCGCTGTCGACGCCCGCCGGCGAGATTGACATCGAATGTCTGGAGGACGCCGATCAGATGACGCTGATCTGGCGCGAGAATGGTCTTGCAGGCCCGCCTCGGACCGACTTCGATTCCGGCTTCGGCAGCGTGCTGATCCGGGCGACGATCGAACATTCCCTTGGCGGCCGGTTCGAAAGGACGTCGACTGAGGATGGGCTGGAGCTGCGGGTCACCTTTCCACGAAAGCCGAGGGACGCCGTCTGACCGACGGCCAGGGTAGCAACAGCCTTCCGGACCAGCCGCTCGTCCGGAAGGCCGGCGATCGCGTCCGGCAGGCGCTCCGCGCCGACAGGCCGGAAACTCCACCTGCCGATGCCCGCGACGCATTCGCGAGGTGCGGTTGTCGCCCCGCATAGCGAAATCCCGGTCGATCGAATATCGGCAGGTGCGTGAGAGGATGAGCAGCCTCACCGTCGTTCGAACCGGCCAGCCAGTCTGCAGGCGGGTCTCGCACGCGCCCGGCCCTTGTCGAAGAGACCGCCGCAATCACTTGAAATTGAAAGATAATTCGCTGCGAAAGTGGCGCTCCCTAGCGGAATCGACCCGCTCTCTCCACCGTGAAAGGGTGGCGTCCTAAC
>JBEBWH010000182.1:0-6517 GCA_040392305.1 Bradyrhizobium sp.
GATCTCAATCAGCACTTCGCCGGCCTTGGGGCCGTCGAGCTGGACCGTGGTGATCTCCAGCGGCTTGCCGGCGGCGACTGCGACGGCGGCACGGACATCCATCGTGATTCCTCTTTCAGTGGAGCTGGTTCTGCGCTGGCCGCAGACGTACCCGCAAAAAATGATGATTGCCGCATAGCATACGTTCGGGCAATCAGAACATCAAATGGATCAACGGTTCGAGAAACTCGCCGCGCAAGCAGCGCCTGCTGTTTTTGTGTTTCTGTGGAGCACGGGTTTCGTCGCGACCAAATACGCGCTGAACGGTGCGGAGCCGCTGACCTATCTTGCCGCGCGTATGGCGCTGGTGGTGCTGCTGCTTGCGGTGATCGCGGCGATATTCCGCCCGCGCTGGCCGAACTGGACCAGCGTTCTGCACAGTGCGGTGGCCGGGCTTCTGGTGCATGGCTTCTATCTCGCAGGCACCGCGATCGCCATCTATCATTCCGTTCCGGTCGGGCTATCGGCGCTCATTCCTGGCTTGCAGCCGATTCTGACATCCACTATCGCCAACCGCTGGCTCGGCGAGCGCGTCACGCCGCTGCAATGGGGCGGGCTTGTGCTTGGCCTGAGCGGGGTCTTCATGATTCTCCATGGCCGGCCGATGAGCGGCGAGGTGGGGTGGGGGTGGCTGGCCTCGGGCATGGGCCTTGTCAGCATCACTCTGGGCGCGCTGTATCAGAAGCGATTCTGCGGCGATATCGACTGGCGTTCCGGCAACGCGGTGCAATACATCGCGGTGACGGTTTTCTTCGCGGCGGGTTCGCTGCTGTTCGAAACCGGTCACATCGACTGGACGTTCGAATTCGTCGCGGCGCTGTTCTGGCTCGCGGTCGTGCTGTCGATCGGCTCGATCGGCGTGCTGTACTGGCTGATCCGCCGCCAGGCGGCGACGCAGGTGGCGAGCCTGTTCTATCTGGTGCCGGCGGTGACGGCCTTGATGGCGTTCGTGCTGTTCGACGAACGGCTCGATTATCTGGCGATCCTCGGCATCGTCGTGTGCGCCGCCGCGGTGCTGCTCGTCAACAAGAGCGCGCGGGCCTGAACGGCTCGCCTTGACGCCTAATATCCACGCACAAAAAAGGGCGCCGATTGGCGCCCTTCTGTATTTCATCGAAGCGCGGCCTATCGCGGCTGCGGCACGATGCGGATATAGGGCTTCGGCTCCTTCCAGCCGTTCGGATAGAGTTCCTTGGCCTTCTCGTTGGAGATGGCCGAAGTCAGGATCACGTCCTCGCCCTGCTTCCAGTCGGACGGCGTCGCGACGCTGTGCTCGGCCGTGAGCTGCAGCGAGTCGATCGCGCGCAGGATCTCCTGCCAGTTGCGGCCGGTGCTCATGGGGTACACGAACACCAGTTTGATCTTCTTGTCCGGGCCGATAACGAACACGTTACGCACGGTTGCGTTGTCGGCCGGCGTGCGCGCGTTGACGTCGCCGGCGGTATCGGCCGGCAGCATCTCGTAGAGCTTGGCGACCTTGAAATCGGTGTCGCCGATCATCGGATAGTTGGGCGCGGCGCCCTGCGTCTCTTCGATATCCTTCGCCCAGAGATGATGCCGGTCGATCGGGTCGACGCTGATTCCGATCAGTTTCACGCCACGCTTGTCGAATTCCGGCTTGAGGCGGGCCACCGCGCCGAGTTCGGTAGTGCAGACCGGGGTGAAGTCCTTGGGATGTGAAAAGAACACCGCCCAGCTATTTCCCAGCCAGTCGTAGAAGCGGATGCGGCCTTCGGTCGTCTCGGCTTCGAAATCGGGCGCGGTCGCGCCAATCTGGAGTGTCATGCTTTGCCTCTCGCTTTCCTGCGGTTGCAATGATGGCTCTCTTATAGGTCTGCCGCGGGGCAAACGGAACGGTCGGGGGAAAAGGACAATATTGCCTCTGACTTTGGCGCATTCGGGAGCATGTTCATTCTCTTTTTTGCGCTCCTGCGGCACAGATAATTTGCGCGTGCGCATAGAATTGTTGCCGAATTTTAATCGGATGCCTCCAGATTGCCGTCCATGCGCCGTATCGCCGCCCGGACCGAATGCGATGTTCGCTTTGAACCCCGGCGCGGCCGGCCGCAACGAAAGCAGACAACGTCAAAAAGAGGCGATCGCCGTATCGTTTTCTTAACCTTCGATTTACGCCTGCGTGGAATTGCTGGGGCACAGAACAGAGAAGAGTACGCCATGTCCTCCGCTGCAAGCTCGCTTGCCCAACCGAACGAATCCATTGAAATCTCAGCTATTATCGATCGGCAGGGAGCGCTTACCGCGCTCACGCTGGTTCGCGACGGTGTGATCACCGGCGAGGGGCCGACCACCCGCGGCCGCGTTCACTTTTCACGGACGCTGGACGCCGAGGATGCCGCCTGGTGCGAACGCATCCTGCTCGCGCCCACCGTCGTCAATGAGCCGATCAGCCGGGGCGAGGCCGAGATTCTGTTCCAGATCAGCGATGCCGCCGGCGAGCGGACCGATGGCGGGCGGTTCGATGATCTTCTGGCCAAGGCGGTGGTCCATCACGCCACGGCGGCATCCGGCCTTCCGGTGCCTTCGCGCGAGGTCGCACTGGCGCCGGAGACGCCGATTGAAAGCTGGGCGCCGACGCAGGCGGTGGGCGTCAATATCGAAGTGCTGGAATGGATGGCGGGACAGATGCGCGGCCGCCGGCGCTACAATCCGGTGTTCATGACCGTGGCGACGCTGCTTATCGGTGCGGCGACCATGCCGGCCGTCCAGTCGCTCCCCGTCCTGATCGACCTGGGCATGTGACCGCCGCCTGAGGGCGCGGTGCGGCATAGGACTAAAAGATGCGCGGAATGGCCCCTTCGGGGGCCATTTTTGTCGGCGACAGAATTGTTACAGCCTTCCGTGCACGCGAAATTGTCGCTATGCCATTGGGCACCGAACCCGTTTCCGTTTCAAAACGAACCAGCCAGGGCCGATGTTCAAGCGAATTCTGATTGCCAACCGCGGCGAAATCGCCTGCCGCGTCATCAAGACCGCCCGCCGCATGGGAATTTCCACCGTTGCGGTTTATTCGGAAGCTGATCGCGACGCCCTCCACGTCGAGATGGCCGATGAGGCGGTGCTGATCGGTCCGCCTCCGGCTGCGGAAAGCTATCTGCTGATCGACCGTATCATCGAGGCCTGTCGCAAGACCGGCGCCGAGGCTGTGCATCCCGGCTACGGCTTCCTGTCCGAGCGCGAGGCGTTCCCGCGCGCGCTGGCGGAGGCGGGTATCGTGTTCATCGGCCCCAATCCGGGTGCGATCGCCGCGATGGGCGACAAGATCGAGTCCAAGAAGGCGGCGGCCCAGGCCAAGGTTTCGACCGTTCCCGGCCATCTCGGCGTGATCGACGACGACAAGCATGCCGTGCGGATCGCCGACGAGATCGGCTATCCGGTGATGATCAAGGCATCGGCCGGCGGCGGCGGCAAGGGCATGCGCATCGCCCACAGCGCGGCCGAAGTCGCGGAAGGCTTCAAGCTGGCCAAGGCCGAAGCGAAGTCCTCGTTCGGCGACGACCGCGTATTCGTCGAGAAATTCATCGTCGATCCGCGCCACATCGAGATCCAGGTGCTGGGCGACAAGCATGGCAACGTGATCTATCTGGGCGAGCGCGAATGCTCGATCCAGCGCCGCAATCAGAAGGTCATCGAGGAGGCTCCGTCGCCGCTGCTCGACGAGGCCACGCGCCGCGCGATGGGCGAGCAGGCGGTCGCTCTCGCCAAGGCGGTGAACTACGATTCCGCCGGCACCGTCGAGTTCGTCGCCGGTCAGGACAAGAGCTTCTACTTCCTTGAGATGAACACGCGGCTGCAAGTCGAGCACCCGGTGACCGAGCTCGTCACCGGCATCGATCTGGTCGAGCAGATGATCCGGGTCGCCGCGGGCGAAAGGCTGTCGATCGCGCAGAAGGACGTCACCCTGACGGGATGGGCGGTGGAGTCGCGCGTTTATGCCGAGGATCCGTTCCGCAACTTCCTGCCCTCCATCGGACGGCTGGTGAAGTATCGGCCGCCGCAGGAGAGTGCTGCGGATGGCGTAACGGTGCGCAACGATACCGGCGTGCGCGAAGGCGGCGAGATTTCGCTCTATTACGATCCGATGATCGCCAAGCTGGTGACGCATGCGCCCTCGCGCGCGGCGGCGATCGAGGCGCATTCGCAGGCGCTCGACGATTTCTACGTCGATGGCATCCGCCACAACATTCCCTTCCTCTCCGCGCTGATGGATCATCCGCGCTGGCGCGAGGGCAATCTCTCGACAGGCTTTATCGCCGAGGAGTTTCCGAAGGGCTTTAGCCCGCGTGCTCCCGAAGGCGACATCGCGCGGCGGGTTGCCGCCGTTGCCGCCGCCATCGATCACGTGCTGGGCGAACGCAAGCGGCAGATTTCAGGTCAGATGAATGGTCGCGCGGTGACGCGCGAGCGGCGGCGCGCGGTCTGGCTCGACCGTCACGAAATCCTGCTCGATATCGGCCGCGACGATGGCGGCATCGTCGTGCAGTTCGTGACCTCGGATGGCGCGACCGGGCCAAAGCGTCATCTGGTTTCGGACTGGAAGCCGGGCGATCCGGTCTGGCATGGCAGCGTCGAAGGGGTGCGCATCGCGGTGCAGGTGCGCCCCATCGCCAACGGCTTCCGGCTGGCGCATCGTGGCATCGAGGTGCCCGTCTATGTCTATACCGAGGCGGAAGCCGGCGCAGCGCGGCTGATG
This sequence comes from Bradyrhizobium sp., assembly GCA_040392305.1. GTDB lineage: Bacteria > Pseudomonadota > Alphaproteobacteria > Rhizobiales > Xanthobacteraceae > PRO6. Next base: position 4,751 of record JBEBWH010000182.1, read on the forward strand.
CCCGAGGTCGCGGCGTCCGATACCGGCAAGAAGCTGCTGTGTCCGATGCCGGGACTCGTCATTTCGGTGGATGTGGCCGAGGGGCAGGAGGTCAAGGCGGGCGAGACGCTCGCGGTGATCGAGGCGATGAAGATGCAGAACGTGCTGCGCGCCGAGCGCGACGGCACCGTCAAGTCGATTCACGCCAAGCCCGGCGCGACGCTGGCGGTCGACGCGCTGATCCTCGAATTCGCGTAGGCGGTCATGGGCGGCGCCGATGCCCTCTCGATCCGGCACATCGTAATCCGGGGCCGGGTGCAGGGCGTCGGCTATCGCGCCTGGACCGCCGACGAGGCGGTGCGTCTCGATCTGCAAGGCTGGGTGCGCAATCGCCGCGACGGCTCGGGGGAGGCGCTGTTCGCCGGGCCGGCGGAGCGCGTTGCGGATATGATCGAGCGCTGCCGCGGCGGCCCGGCGTTGGCGCGCGTCGAGGCGATCGCCGATCTGCCGGCGGATGACAGCCTGATGCGGTTGCGGCAGCCCGGAGAGCGGTTCTCGATGTTGCCGACGGTGTAGCGGGTCAATCCGCCGGCGCGATGAGGACGGGCTGCGAGAGGGCCGGGGCTTCGTCCCCGCCGAACACTTCGGCGAATGACGCTCGCATCGCGACATCGACATCGTGCATCGTCACCGGCAGGCCGAGATCGATCAGGCTCGTGACGCCATAGCGCGGGTCGGCGACGCCGCATGGCACGATGCCGGAGAAGTGCGACAGTTCGGGATCGACATTGAGCGCGATGCCGTGAAACGAAACCCAGCGTTTCAGACGCACGCCGATCGCCGCGATCTTGTCCTCGTGGCCAGCGCCTTTGTCCGGCCGCGCCACCCAGACGCCGACGCGATCCTCGCGCCGCTCGCCGCGAATGTTGAAAGCGGCGAGGGTGCGCATGATCCAGGCTTCGAGGCTCGCGACATAGACCCGCACGTCGGGGCGCCGTCGCTTCAGGTCGAGCATGACGTAAGCCACGCGCTGCCCCGGCCCGTGATACGTGAGCTGGCCGCCGCGGCCGGTGGCGAACACCGGAAAGCGCGCGTCGAGCAGATCCTCGGCATGCGCGCTCGTCCCGCTGGTGTAGAGCGGCGGATGCTCCAGCAGCCACACCAGTTCGGGCGCAGCGCCGGCGGCGATGGCCGCGACGCGCTCTTCCATCAAAGAGACAGCGTCGGGATAGGGCACGGGCTTGTCGGAAATGCGCCATTCCACGGGCGCCCCGCCGGGCAGCGGCCACATCGTCGCGTTCAGGTGCTGGCGGTCGTTAACCAATGGCTAACCATGACTGTGTTGATCTGCGAGGATCATCATTTGGCGGTTTGAGGCGGCTGTGGCAACCCTCGATAAGGTCTCTGTCGATCTGATGGTGGTGCTGGGCACCACCTCCATGCCGGTTCATCAGGTGATGCGGCTGAGCCGCGGCGCCATCATCGAACTCGACAGCACCGAGCAGGACGAGGTGAAGGTTCTCGCCAACAACATGCCGGTCGCAAGCGGCGTGGTGGTAGTCAACCGCAACCGGATCGCGGTGGAAGTCAAGCAGATGCTGCCCCGCTCACAGGACCGTCGATAGCTGCAAAAAGACATCGTTCCGGCCTTGTCCCTGCATCGCCGATTTGTTACATCGGCGCCGTCGCCCTGCAGGTTTTACCCGCAGAGCGAGTTGCGCTCGTGGCGGAACTGGTAGACGCGCTGCCTTGAGGTGGCAGTGAGTAACATCGTGGGGGTTCGAGTCC
>JBEBWH010000183.1:0-6491 GCA_040392305.1 Bradyrhizobium sp.
GTGCCCTGCGTCGCCATGGTCACCGCCTCGCACAATGACAATGGCTGGACCGGCGTGAAGATGGGCGCCAACCGGCCGCTGACCTTCGGCCCCGACGAGATGACGCGGCTGAAGGAGATCGTGCTCAATGCCGCTTTTGTCAGCGGCGCGGGCAGCTATCAGTTTCATGAGAATTTTCCGGCGCGCTACATCGCCGATCTGACCGACCGGCCGAAGCTCAGGCGCAGGCTGAAGGTGGTGGTGGCCTGCGGCAACGGCACGGCGGGGGCGTTCGCGCCGCAGGTGATGGAAAAGATCGGCTGCGAGGTGATCCCGCTCGATACCGAACTCGATCACACTTTCCCGAAATACAATCCCAACCCGGAAGACATGGAGATGCTGCACGCGATCCGCGACGCGGTGCTCGAACACAAGGCCGATATCGGGCTCGGCTTCGACGGCGACGGCGACCGCTGCGGCGTGGTGGACGACACCGGCGAGGAAATCTTCGCAGATAAGGTCGGAGTCATGCTGGCGCGCGACATGTCGGCGCTGCACAAGGATGCGCGATTCGTCGTGGACGTGAAGTCGACCGGGCTGTTCATGACCGATCCGGTGCTTATCGCGCAGGGCGCCGAGGCGACCTACTGGAAGACCGGCCACTCCTATATGAAGCGCCGCACCAACGAGCTGGGCGCGCTGGCAGGCTTCGAGAAGTCCGGCCACTTCTTCTTCAACAAGCCGTTCGGGCGCGGTTACGACGACGGGCTGGTCTCGGCCATCGCCATTTGCGACATGCTCGATCATGCCGGCGACAAGAAGATGTCCGACCTCAAGAACGCGCTGCCGAAGACATGGTCGTCACCGACGATGTCGCCGCATTGCGCCGACGAGGCGAAATACGGCATCGTCGAGCAGGTGGTGAAGCACTTCGAGGACGTGAAGGCGGCGGGCGGCAAGGTGGCCGGTCAGGCGATTCGCGATCTCGTCACCGTCAACGGCGTGCGCGTCACCGTGGAGGACGGTAGCTGGGGGCTGGTGCGCGCCTCCTCCAACAAGCCGGAGCTGGTGGTCGTGGTGGAAAGCCCGGTGTCGGAACAGCGCATGCGCGACATGTTCGCGGTCATCGACGGCGTGCTCCGCACCCATCCGGAAGTCGGCGAGTACAATCAGACGATCTGAGGCTGTCTGGGGCACGAGCCGTGTTGAGCAAACCGGATCGTGCTCCATCGGTTCTTATTTTATCGCGGCGAACCGGTGTCTGTTACGCTAGGGGCTGCTGTCAGCCGGATGCGTGACGGCTCGGGTCGGATAGCAGGAGCTGCAGCTCGCGTTCGGCCTGCGTGACATAACGCTCCTTGTGCCGCACCATCACGAAGCGCCGGCGCGGCAAGGGGAAGTCGAGCGCCCTCAATGCTCCTGATGACAGCGGCGCTTCGACGACGAGGCGCGAGATCACGGTGGCGCCGGCCCCGGCGATCACCGCCGAGCGAACCGCCTCGTTGGACGGCAGTTCAAGCGCGATCCTCAAATCGGACAGTGCGAGGCCGAGCGTCGCCAGCGTCGTCTCCAGGATCGCGCGCGTGCCTGAGCCGCGCTCGCGCAAGACCCAAGGGGTTTCGGAGAGCTGCGCCGGCGTAATCGTTCCCAGCACGGCCCACGGATGCGCGGCGCCGACGACAAGCACGAGCTGGTCGTCGGCCACGGGCATCACCGACAGATGGCCGTCGTCGATCTCGCCTTCGACCACGCCAAAATTGACCGTGCCCTCCAGCAGCCAGGCTGCGACCTGTTCGGTGTTGCCGATCCGCAGATCGACGGTGATCGCCGGATAGAGGGTCTGGAAACGGTGGATCAGCGGCGGCAGCCAGTAATTCGCGACCGTCTGGCTGGCCGCCAGCGCGAGCGTACCGCGCTTCAGTCCGGCAAGATCGGCCAGCACCGTCTCGGCCGCGGCGGCGCGCGCCAGCACGGCGCGGGCCTCGATGACGAACAGCCGTCCGGCGTCGGTCAGTTCGATGCGGCGGCCGACGCGGTTGAACAGTTTCGTCGCGTAGCGGTTCTCCAGCGTGGCGATGGCCGCGCTGGTCGCCGACTGCGTGAGGTGCAGCTGCTGGGCCGCGCGTGTCATATGTTCATGCTCGGCCACGGCGACGAAGATGCGGAGCTGGTCGAGCGTCATGGCGCCTCCTGCGGGACCGTCGAGAAGCGGACTAGCCGATCAGCTTGATCAGCGCCAGACTGAAGCAGGCGATGAAGGCGAAGGCGGCGGCGCCGAGCAGCATCGGGCGCAGGCCGGTTGAGCGCAACTTGCGCAGGTCGATTTCGAGACCCATCGCCGCCAGCGCCATCGCCAGCATGAAGGCGGTGGCGACCCCGATCATGGCGCGCGTCTCGTCGGGGACGCTGACGACGCTGTTGAGCCCGACCAGCGCGATGAAGCCGAGCACGAACCACGGCAGCGGCACGCTGGCCGTGCCGGCGCTCTCGCCGTCGGCCGCGGCGCGCCGGGCTGCGATCACGCCGAGCGCGATCACCAGCGGCGCCAGCATGATGACGCGGGCAAGCTTGGCGATGGTGCCGAATTCGCCGGCCGCCTGTCCGCCCTGAAACGCGGCCGCCACCACTTGCGCGATTTCGTGGATCGAGGCTCCGGCCCACAGGCCGTAGCTCTGCGCATCGAGATTGAGCAGCGCCGGCAGCAGCGGATAGAGGAACATGGCGATGGTGCCGAAGATGGTGACGCAGGCCACCGCATAGGCGGCATCCTCGTCGGAGGCGCGCACCACGGTGTTGGTGGCGATCACGGCCGACGCGCCGCAGATCGAAGTGCCGGCGGCGATCAGCTTGGCCAGTTCCGGGCTGACGCCGAACAGGCGGCCGGCCTGCACCGTGAAAACAAATGTCGCGATCAGCGTCACGACGATCACCGCGAGGCCGTCCGCGCCGACGGCGACGATCTGGCCGATCGTGAGCTGGAAGCCGAGCAGGATGATCGCCGCGCGCAGGATGCGGCGCATCGAAAACACGATGCCCGGCTTGGCGATGGCAGGCGTGCCGAGCGCATTGCGGATCAGGATGCCGATCAGGATGGCGAGGATCATCGGGCTGAACATCCCGATGCCGGGGAGCTGGCGGAGCGCCAGCGCTGCTCCCGCGATCGCGGCGGTGAGCAGGATGCCGGGAACGAGGCCGGCGAGGTAAGCGAACGGGGATGAGGGCATCGCTGCCGCCGCCCCCGGCAGCGGGGTGCGGCTGGAAGGCGGCAATTGCGGCTCGGACATCGCGGAACTCCTTGTTCCGCTCAACATCCCAGACTTCTTTCAATCGATCCAATCGATTGCATGTCTAAAACAGTTCGATTTTGTCGATTATGCCTCCTTGGGAGGGATCGGCAGCACCGTCACCGACTTGATCTTTTCCATCGCGAACCGCGAGGTGACATTCTTAAGGGGCACGGCGGCGATCAGCTTCTTGTAGAAAACGTCGTAGCTCTGCATGTCGGCGACGACCACGCGCAGCATGTAGTCGACGTCCCCGGCCATCCGGTAGAATTCCAGCACTTCCGGCATCGCGCTGACCGCTTCGGCAAAGCGATGCAGCCAGTCGTCGGAGTGGTCGCTGCTTTCCACCGAGACGAACACCGTGATGCCAAGCCCGACCTTGTTCTGATCGACCAGGGCCACCCGGCGCTGGATGACCCCGTCGGCCTCCAGTCTCTGGATGCGCTTCCAGCACGGCGTCGAGGACAGCCCCACGCGGTCGCCGATTTCGGCGACGGAAAGGGACGCATCCTCCTGCAGCACCATCAGAATTTTTCGGTCCGTGATGTCGAGGCGGCGAGGGGAATCGGCGCTCTGCCCTGAGACTTCAGTCATGCGAGGAATAATATTCCATGGTTGATGATGAAATCACTGTTATATGGAAAATTATTCCAGCGCAAGCCGGCCCTTTCAAAAGGCCGCCGTATCCTGATCCGGCGAGGTGATCGGGCTCTTGCCGATAAATTCAATCACTTCAAAGCGATAGGGCGCGCCAAAGGCGCCGCCGTAACGGCTGCACTTGATTGCGGCCGCGGCTGCGGCAAATCGCATCGCGTCGCGGATGCCTTGCTGCTCGGCCATCGCCAGCGTGAAGGCGCCGTGGAAGACGTCGCCCGCGCCGAGCGTATCGACGGTGTGGACCGGAAACGACGGAAGATGCCGTGCCTCGCCATCGTCGAGCCAGGTCACGCCCTGCGCGCCGGTGGTGACGGCGACGAAAGCCGGGGTGATGGCGGCGATCCGGCGCAGCGCCGCAATATCGTCGGCAAGATCGGTGGTGGCGTGGAGCGCTTCCTGCGAGAACACAAGATGCGTCGCCGCCGTCAGCAGTCCTTCGCGCTGCGACATCATGGTGTCGGCGTCGACAATGACGGGAATGCCGCGCGCGCTCGCGGTCGCGCAAAGGTCTGTCGCGAAAGGGGCGCAGCGGCTTTCCACCAGCAGCGCCGCGCAGTCCCGCAGCACTTCATCGGCGTTGGGCAGCGTCACGTCCCATAGCCGCCGATCGCGAAAGGTGACGATGGTCCGCTCGCCGCTCGGGTCGATCATGATGCTGGAAATCGGCGTGACCAGTCCGGGCATCGGCACAAGACGGCTTCCGTCGATGCCTTCGTCCCTCAGCCTGTCGGAAATATAGGCGCTGGCTTTGTCGCCGGCGTCGCCGGTCGGGCCGCACAGCATCGGCCGGCCGCCAAGCCGGGCGATTGCGATCGCAGCGTTAAGGGCGTTGCCGCCGGCGATCTCCTCGTAGCGCTGGGCGGGTACTTTGCCGCCGCGCCGTGGCAGGGCCTCGATATGGAAAACGAGGTCGCGCACCGGCATGCCGATGCAGAGAATGCGCGGCTTTTCAGGCGAAGGAGCGGGAGCGGCGGCCATCACCGGGGCTAATCGGCGAGCGCGGCGCTGGTTCCGCTCGGAGCGCTCTCCGCCCACTGTCCAAGCAGATGATGGGCGACAGCGAACGGATGCGGGCCGGTGAGGCCGTCGGGATGCCGGTGCGCCAGCATCAGCGCGATTTCGTCGCGGCCGAACCAGCGGGCATCTTCCAACTCGGTCCGGTCCACCACGATCTCGGCGGTGACGGCACGCGCGATGCAGCCGATCATCATCGACGACGGATACGGCCACGGCTGCGTCATGGTGTAGTGCACGTCGGTGCATCGGATCCCGGTTTCCTCCAGCACCTCGCGTTGCACCGCGTCCTCGATGGTTTCGGCCGCCTCGACGAAGCCGGCCAGGCACGACCACATCGTCGGCGGGAAATGCGGCTGCCGCCCCAGCAGGCAGCGGTCGCCATCAGTCACCATCATGATGACGACGGGATCGGTGCGGGGAAAATGCTCCGCCTTGCATTGCGGGCAGTCGCGCCGCCAGCCGCCCTGCGTCATCATCGTGCGCGCGCCGCAATTGGCGCAGAAGCCGTGGCGCTGATGCCAGTTGACGAGCGACTTGGCGACCGCGATGGCCGACAGATGCTCGACCGGCAGGCGGCCCTCGGTCACCAGAGCGCGCAGATTGCCGACCATGACGTCGGCGCGGCCTGTCAGCGCCTCCGCCGCGTCGGCGCTCATGCCCATGCCGAAGATCGCCGCGCCGTCGCGCAGGCCGAGAAAGATGGTCCCCGGATTGGCCCCGAGCGCGCGCGCCTCGTCGAGCGTGAGAAGCGGCTGCGGCCCTGCTGCCGATTGCCGCACCAGCAGGCTGTCGCGATGGATGACGTAAGCGCGGGCGGCGCGGTCGTTCTCCATCGCCATCAGCCGGTCGTCGTCGGTGCGCAGATGCGCGGCGCGATCGAGCGAATGGGCGACGAAGGCCGGCTGGCCCAGCGGAAACTGCGGATGTGGGATCATGGCGAAAGGTCGTTTCCAAGGCTGCCGCGGAGCGCGGCGATCAGGTGGGCGAGGTCGCTGTCCGCATAGGGGCGGGGCGGGACGGCGCCCCAGACAGGGCGCGGCCATGCGGCGTCGGTTGTACGCCGGGCGATGATGTGAACGTGGAGTTGCGGCACCATGTTGCCGAGCGCCGCGATGTTGAGCTTGTCGCACGACGTGATGGCCTTCAACGCACGGCCGACGGTATCGATTTCGCTGGTCAATCGGGACCGGTCGGGGGCGGCGAGATCGATCAATTCGGCCGCGCCCGGCCTTCGCGGCACCAGAATCAGCCAGGGAAAGTTGCCGTCCTTGCTGAGCAGCAGCCGGCTAAGCCGCAGATCGCCGACCGCTACGGTGTCGGCGTCAAGCTGGGGGTGCAGCGACCAGGAGGCGGATGGCATGGGAACTCCAATCGTGTTGTCATATCAAGCCGCCCGGCGTCGTGGAAGCATCGCGGCGGGTGGCTTGCTTTCTGGGGCCGTTGGCCTCAAATAAGGACCGGGAGATTGGCAGTGGACGAGCCTCTCGCCAACCGGGTCAGGTCCGGAAGGAAGCAGCCCTAACGAGGTCCGGATCGGGTCGCTCGTCAGTCTCC
>JBEBWH010000184.1:0-6488 GCA_040392305.1 Bradyrhizobium sp.
TCGTCTGCAGCGCTTCGACTTCTTCCTCGACATAGGTGCGGTGGGCGCGGTTCTGTACCACCAGCACCCCGAGCGTGTTGCCCGCGCGCAGGATCGGCACGCCGAGGAACGAATGATAGATTTCTTCGCCGGTCTCCGGCCGGAACGAGAACGCCGGATGGCTGTGGGCGTCGGAGAGGTTGAGCGGGGTCGCTTCGCTGGCGACGAGGCCGACGAGCCCCTCGTCCATAGTCAGCACGGTGCGATGCACTGCGGCTTTGTTGAGGCCCTCGGTGGCGTAGAGTTCGAGCGTGTTGTCGACCCGCAGGACGTAAGTCGAGCAGACCTCGGCGACCATGTTGGCGGCGATTAGCACCACGATCTTGTCGAGGCGTTCCTGCGCGCTGACCTTCTCCGCCATCACTTCGCGGAGCCGTCTCAACAGGACGCGGGGGCCACCCAGCGCGCTCCGCATATGCCGAATTCCTCGCCTCAAGTGGCTTCGCCAGCCCGGAAAAGGCAGAAAAGCCTAGGGAATGAATAAGTTGCCTACAAGACCTGTGTGCTGGCCGGCCCAACCGGCAACTCCGGAGAGATGCCGGCTGCGGCAGCATCCGGTCTGCTGCCGTATACCGAATTGCCGGTTGTGTTGCCAAGCAAAACGCCTGCCAGCCTTCATTTCGGCGGCATGACGGCAGCTTGACGGGCGGGTTCCCCCGCCCCATTTAAGCCGTCGGCGGGCGGTCTGTTCGCGGCCGGCCGGGCGGGATAATCTCGCCAGCCGCTACTGTGGAGAATCAGAGCCGATGCCGACCGAAAACAGGCCGCTTGAGACGCAACCGCCTCCGCCGCCGCGCAACGACGGGGTTTCGCGGTTTCTCGGCGGTTCCCCGCTGGCCGTGATTTTTCGGCTCATTCTGCTGTCGATTCTCGTCGGCGTGGTGCTGGCGGTGGTCGGCCTCGACCCCTGGAACATCATTTACAGCATCCGCCGGCTGTTCTGGAATATCTGGTATTTCGGCTTCGACGCCATCGACACGCTGTGGCGCTATTTCCTGCTCGGTGCGGTGATCGTGATTCCGATCTGGCTGATCACGCGGTTCGTCAATGCGCCGAGGGGGCGCTAGTCCGACCGCGACCGCATCGTGTCCGACCCTGCCTTTGAAGTCACGAGCGCGCGGGTATTTGCCATCGCCGTGCCCGCGATGCTCGCCAATCTCACGACGCCTCTGCTCGGCATTGTCGCGACCGCCGCGATCGGCCGTCTCGGCGACGCGCCGCTGTTGGGCGGCGTGGCGATGGCCTCGGTCATTTTCGACTGCCTGTTCTGGCTGTTCGCATTCCTGCGCATGGGTACGGTGGCGTTCACCGCACAGGCGCTCGGCGCGGGGGAGCGGGGCGAGGTCCGCGCCATGCTGGCGCGCGGGCTGATGATCGCAGCCGTGATCGGGGTGGCGCTGGTGGTGCTTCAGGCGCCGCTGGGCATGCTGGCCTTCGCCGTAATGGGCGGCAGCGAGGCGGTGACGCAAGCCGCGCAAACCTATTTCGCGGTCCGCATGTGGTCGGCGCCGCTGGCGCTCGCCAATTACGTCGTGCTCGGCTGGATGATCGGCCAGGCTCGCGCCGGGCTGGCGCTGGCGGTGCAGATTGTCATCAATGTCGTCAATATGGCGGCGACCCTGACGCTGGTGTTGGGCGTGGGAATGGGGGTTGCCGGCGCGGCCGTCGCGGCGGTGGGCGCTGAGGCCGTCGGGCTTGCTGTCGGGCTTGCGCTCGCGCGTCGTCTGCTTGGCGGCCGTCTCGGCGCGCCGCGCGCGATGCTGCTCGACCGCGCCAAGCTCGTCCGCATGATGGCGGTCAATCGCGACATCATGCTGCGGACCGCGGCGCTGGTCGGCGTGTTTCTGTTCTTCACCGCGCGCGGCGCCCGCGCCGGCGACGTGACGCTGGCCGCCAATGCGGTGCTGGGCAACTTCATCCTGATCGGTTCGTTCTTTCTCGACGGTCTTGCCAACGCGGCCGAGCAGCTCTGCGGCCGCAGCATCGGCGCTCGGGATCGCGCCGGTTTCGCAAGCGCGGCGCGGCTGGTGCTGGGCTGGGGATTTGCCTCGGCGCTGGCGGTGACGGCGGCGTTCGCGCTGTTCGGCACCATCCTTATCGACCTGACGACCACGAGCGACGACGTGCGCCTGGTTGCCCGCGAGGTCATGTGGCTTGCCGCGCTTGCGCCGGTGTGCGGCGTGATGGCCTACGCCTATGACGGAGTGTATATCGGCGCGACCTGGGCGCGCGACATGCGCAACCTGATGGTTGCGGCGTTCCTGATTTTCTTCGGCGCGTGGGCCGCGCTGTTGCCGTTCGGCAATGCCGGACTGTGGGGCGCGCTCCTGATTTTCTTCATCGCCCGCGGCGCGTTGCAGGCCGTGCGCTATCCGAACCTGATGCGCACGTCCTTCGTATAGGGCGCGGTCAGACCGGCCATTCTTCCGCGGTGACGGCGGCCGCATCCGCGCCGACGAGCTCGTCGAGCGAACTCCGCCCGGTCCGCACCAGGGCCGAGAGCAGGTCCGCCTTGATATCTGCCACGAGCCCGACGCCCTTGTAGACCAGCGAGGAGTAAAGCTGGATCAGGCTCGCGCCGGCGCGGATCTTGGTAAGGGCGGTGCCGCCCGAGTCGATGCCGCCGACCCCGACCAGCGGAAACGCGCCCTCGGTGCGGACATAGGTTTCCGCCAGCATGCGGGTCGCGAGGCGAAACAGGGGGCGACCCGACAGGCCGCCGGCCTCGCGGGCTGTCGCCTGATCGCGCAGAGAGGGCGGGCGCGTCAGCGTGGTGTTGCCGACGACCATGCCGTCGATGCGCCGCGCGCGGGCGATATGCACGACATCGTCCAGTTCCGTCAGGCTGAGATCAGGCGCGATCTTGAGCAGCACCGGCGTATCGCCTGCACGGGCGCGCATGCGGTCGCGCGCGTCGACAACCCGCGCCAGCAGATCGTCGAGCGCGTCGGCCTGCTGCAGGTTGCGCAGCCCCGGCGTATTCGGCGAGGAAATGTTGACGGTGAAATAGGCCGCGACCGGCGCGAATTTCTCGATCAGCGTCACATAATCGGCGGTGCGGTCAGCGGAATCCTTGTTGGCGCCGAGATTGACGCCGACGATGCCGCCATGGTGCTGGGCGCGCCCTGCAAGCCGGCGCAGCACGGCATCGGAGCCGTCGTTGTTGAAGCCGAGCCGGTTGATGACGCCCTGATCGGCTTCGAGACGAAACATGCGCGGGCGGGGATTGCCGGGCTGCGGCCGCGGCGTGACCGATCCGATCTCGACGAAGCCGAAGCCGAGCCGCAGCAGGGCATCGGCCGCTTCGGCGTTCTTGTCGAAACCCGCCGCCATGCCGACGGGATTGGGGAAGTTGAGGCCGAAGGCCCGCACCGAAAGTTTCGGATCGTCGGGGCGGGGACGGATGGCCGGCATCATGCGCAGGCCGAGAATCGCCAACCGGTGCGCTTCCTCGGGGTCCAGGCGGCGCAGCAACGGCAGCGACAGGGCGTCGAAAGCACGGATCACGAGGCGAGGTCCGGAATATCGTGCGAGCCGTCGGCGCGCAGGGTCAAGGTGGCGACGGCGACCACGGCGCCGAGATCGAGATCGCCATAGAGATGGGGAAAAAGTTCGTCGTTACGCGAGAGTTCCCAGCGCAGCGCGTCGCCAAGCGCATCGGCATCGACGGTGATTAGGAACAGGCCGCTCTGTCCTGCAAAATGCTTGCGAACGGTTTCCGCGACCTGCCCGCGGGTCGAGAAATGGATGAAACCGTCGCGCAGGTCGTCGGCGCTGCCGGCAAAAACGCCGAGCCGCTCGGCCTCGCGCCAGGCTGAAGCGGGGCAGACCTTGTAGATCGCTCGCACTGGTTGTAATTCCGTTTGGCTTTGAATTTACAGTGGTTTTCACGGATCTTTGCGGCGACCGTAGCGATCCGCCGCGGCTGCTTCAAGCCTCGTTTTTGCGATTGCGGCGATTGCGCGGGATGATGTCATGAGGTAATAATTCCTAGGCGGGGTGGCTCCGCTGCATTGCCCATCGATGATCCCGCGTCCGTTTCCGACTTAATGCCAGCCGTATGGCATCTGGACCGCGCCCCATGTTGACGCACGACAAGATCTGGACTGCGCTCGACCGCCTGGCGGCGCGCGCCGGCCTGTCGCCGTCCGGCCTCGCCAAGCGGGCCGGCCTCGATCCGACGACATTCAACAAGTCCAAGCGCATCACCGCCGACGGGCGCGAGCGGTGGCCTTCGACCGAGTCCATCGCGAAGGCGCTGGCGGCGACGCAGACCGCGGTCGAGATTTTCGTGCAGTTGATCGAGGAGGGGCCGCGCAAGGTGCAGACAGTGCCGCTGCTCGGCTTCGCCGAGGCGGGCGCCGGCGGCTACTTCGATGACGGCGGCTTTCCGGTCGGCAAGGGATGGGATGAGGTCGGGCTGCCGACCATTTCGGATGAGCATGCCTATGCGCTGGAGATATCCGGCGATTCGATGAAACCGGCTTATCGCGACGGCGATGTCATCGTCGTCTCGCCGACCGCGCCGATCCGGCGCGGCGACCGCGTCGTCGTCAAGACCGGCGACGGCGAGGTGATGGCCAAGGAATTGCGCCGCCGCACCGCAAAGACGATCGAGCTTCGCTCGCTCAATCCGGCGCATCCCGACCGCACCCTCGCCGTGGCCGATGTCGTGTGGATCGCCCGCATCGTCTGGGCCAGCCAGTAGCGCGTGCGCTTTTAGCGGTTGCCAACGCCGCCGCTTCAAGGTTACAGCCGAATACTGGATACCGCTTCCCGCACTGGATCTCCCGCCATGATTGCCGGACTGACGATGCTCGATGTCGCGTGGCTTGCGATGGCGCTGCTGATCGCGGGCGGGATTACCGGGTTTCTCGCCGGCCTGTTCGGCGTCGGCGGCGGGGCGGTGCTGGTGCCTGCGCTGTACGAACTGTTCCGCATTGCCGGCGTGCCGGACGATGTGCGCATGCCGCTCTGTGTCGGCACCTCGCTTGCCATCATCATCCCGACTTCGATCCGGTCTTATTATGCGCATCGTGCGACGCGCGCCGTCGATTCCAGCGTGCTGCGCAACTGGGCCGTGCCGGTGGTGGTCGGCGTCGTGTTCGGCAGTCTGATCGCGCGCTACGCCCCGGCGGAGTTGTTCAAGGTCGTGTTCGTGGTGATTGCCGGCATCTCGGCGATCCGGCTGCTGTTCGGCCGCGACAGTTGGCGTTTCGCCGACGACATGCCCAAAGGTTTCTTCCTGCGCGCCTACGGGGCGATGATCGGCGTGCTGTCGACGCTGATGGGGATCGGCGGCGGGCAGCTCTCCAATATGTTCATGACGTTCTATGGCCGTCCGATCCATCAGGCGATTGCAACGTCGTCGGGGCTTGGCGTTTTGATCTCGATCCCCGGCGCGATCGGCTATGTCTATGCCGGCTGGCCGGCCGCCGCCGCCAATCCCGACATCGCCGCGCTGCAGTTTCCATTCGCGATCGGTTACGTCTCGCTGATCGCGACCGCCATCGTCGCGCCGACCAGCGTGCTCACGGCGCCGGTCGGGGTCAAGCTGGCGCACGCCCTGCCCAAGCGCACGCTTGAAATCGCGTTCGGCATTTTTCTGTTCCTTGTCTCCGCGCGCTTCGTGGTCAGCCTGTTCTGATCGCCACGATGCCGGAGACGCCAGCCGGCCGCCACAGCCGTGCCGGCGGCTCCACCTATGCCGAGCGCGCCAGAGCGCCGTCGATCATGGCGACTGCGTTAGCGAGGCCGTAGACCGCGACGAACGAGCCGAAGCGCGGGCCTTTCTCCTGTCCGAGCAGCACCTGATAGAGCAAGTTGAACCAGTCGAGCGACACGCCCGGCCGCCCATCCTTGCCGGTCTTCTTGTGGTCGAGGAACGGCTCGCGGCGGCCGATCTCATAGACCACGTTCTGGATGTCCTCCGCGCTTGCCGTCTCGGGAAGCTGCGACAGCGCATCGCGCAGATCGCTCAGCGCCGCGCGTTCGCCATCGGTCGGGTCGCGGAACTGCTTCGCCGGCGCGACGAAGTCGCGATAGTAATTGATGGCGTAGCCGACCAGCGCGTCGAGCTTGGGGTGCGTCTGGGGCGTGACGCCGGGACGGTAGCGGCCGATGAAGCCCCACAGCGTTTCGGCGTTCTCGGCATTCGACGACGACACCAGCGTCAGCAGCAACTGGAACGTGACCGGCATGTCGGCCTTCGGCGGCTGACCGGAATGGATGTGCCAGACCGGGTTGGCGAGGCGCTGCTTTACATCCTGCCGCGGATAGCCGTCGAGAAACTGCTGGTAGTCGTCGACATTGCGCGGGATCACGTCGAAGAACAGCCGCTTGGCCGCCTTCGGCTCGCGATACATGAACAGCGACAGCGATTCCGGCGAGGCGTAGCGCAGCCATTCGTCGATGGTCAGGCCGTTGCCCTTCGACTTGGAAATCTTCTG
>JBEBWH010000185.1:0-6446 GCA_040392305.1 Bradyrhizobium sp.
TCGATCTTTCACTTCGGCGAATACACCATCCGCGAGGCGAAGGAGCACATGGCGCGGGCCGGCCTCGCCATGCGGCTCGACCCGTGAGGTTGGGTCGTGGACAACAATAGGACGGAGGACGCGGCGATGGTATCGTTCGACCTGCACGATCTGGCTGCGATCATCGACGCCCGCGCGGTGGCCGGCGGCGAGGTGTCGTACACCCGCAAGCTGCTCGACAAGGGCATTCCGCACTGCGCCAAGAAGTTCGGCGAGGAGGCGGTGGAAGCCGTGATCGCCGCCATCAGCGAAGATGACGCACATCTGATCGCGGAATCCGCCGACGTGCTTTATCATCTGCTGGTGCTCCTGAAGGCGCGCGGCGTGTCGCTTGCGGATGTCGAAGCGGCGCTGGCCGCCCGGACCCGGATGTCCGGGCTGGAAGAAAAGGCCGCGCGCAAGCCAGTGTAGCTTGCGCAAGCGCGAACGGGAGCGGCGTCATGGATATGCGGACCGAGCAGCAATACAATCCCTATCGCGTGTTCTCCCGGGAGGACTGGGCCAAGCTGCGCGACGACATGCCGATGACGCTCGACGCCGAGGAAATCGCCACGCTGCGCTCGGCGCACGACCGGCTCGACATGAGCGAGGTCGAGGAAATCTATCTGCCGCTGTCGCGCCTGCTGTCGATGTATGTCTCGGCGACGCAGCGGCTGTTTCTGGCGCAGCGCCAGTTTCTCGGCATCCGCGATCGCAAGACGCCCTATATCATCGGCGTTGCCGGATCGGTCGCAGTCGGCAAGTCCACCACCGCGCGCGTGCTGCAGGCGCTGCTGGCGCACTGGTCGCCGAAGCCGAAAGTGGCGCTCGTCACCACCGACGGATTCCTGTTCCCGAACGCCGTGCTCGAACGCCAGGGGCTGCTGCAGAAGAAGGGTTTTCCCGAGAGTTACGATCTGCCGGAGCTCTTGAGTTTTCTCAGCGACATCAAGGCGGGCCGCAGCCCGGTGCGCGCGCCGATCTATTCCCACCTGACCTACGACATCGTGCCGAACCAGTGGATCGAGGTGGACCAGCCGGACATCCTCATCGTGGAGGGTCTCAACGTGCTGCAGACCGGCCGTCTGCCGCGCGACGGCAAGGCGGTGCCGGTGGTGTCGGACTTCTTCGACTTCTCGGTTTACATCGACGCCGACGAACCCGTGCTGCGCGACTGGTACGTCAACCGCTTCCTGTCGCTGCGCAGCACGGCCTTCGCCGACCCGCGCTCCTACTTCCATCGCTATGCCGTGCTCTCCGACGAGGAGGCGATCGCGACCGCGCTGTCGATCTGGGAGCGCACCAATCTCGCCAATCTTGAGGACAATATTCTGCCGACGCGGCCACGCGCGACGCTGATCCTGAAGAAGGGTCCCGATCATGTCATCGAGACGGTGGCGCTGCGGCGTCTGTAGCCGTCAGGCGGCGTGCCGGCTGGCATCCGCGCCGAAATGGGCGATGTAGCGCGCATTGATGCGCGACACCGGAAGCACGATCAAGACGTCGGTGGTGCCGAACTGGTGATCGATCACCGCGCCGTCGCCGACCACCGCGCCGAGCCGCAGATAGCCTTTGATCAGCGGCGGCAACTCGCCCATCGCCGCCTTCACGTTGATGGCTTCCTTCGCCATCCGGTTCATCTCGACGCGACGTGACGGATGCGCGCTTGCCCGCCAGTCGTCGGGCGCGGCGGCATGGTGATGGAGGAACGACAGCGGCAGCGCAAGCCGGTTCGGGTCGGTGCCGATGAGACTCGCGCAGCCGATCATCGCGTCGATACGATGGCGGCGCACATAGCTCCAGATGCCATGCCACAACAGTTCGAGCGTGCGCTTGTTACGATAGGGCGGCAGCACGCAGGAGCGGCCGAGTTCGAGAAAGCGCAAGCCAGCGTGGCGGTCGATCAGACCGGTGATGTCGAACTCGTTGTCGGTGTAGAAGCCGCCATGTCTCGCGGCGGTTTCCTGCCGCAGCAGGCGATAGGTGCCGACCACCGGAAGCTTGCCGCTGAGCGAGGGCCGGGCGTCATGGTCGATCACGAGCAGATGGTCGCAGATCGCGTCGAACGCGTCCTTGTCGCGCCGCGCCAAGAGCGTTGCAGCGTCGGCGATCGCCGTGCCGTTCTTGTAGAACACGCGGTAGCGCAGCTTTTGCGCGCGCTTGATGTCGCTCTTGCCGCGCGCCAGCCGCACTTCGAGCGGGCCGAGCCGGCCGAGCGTCAGCGCCGTTTCCGCAGCGCCGTCCGCGATGTCGCCGTTGAATGCGGGCCGCAGCCAGATCGCGGCCGCTTCCGCCGAGCGGGCGGAGATCGTGCGCAGAATCCGGGCTGACTGTTCGGGAGTGCGGAGGCGTTTGCCGTCTCGCATGACGATCCTCGTCGATAAAGCGATTCGCGTTTGCGTCGACGACGATCAATCATGTTCCTTCAAAACATTTGTGACAGCGACAGCCGTTTCCGGTGCTGCCGGGCACGGACGGCGCTGCGACATTTCGCCCCGCGCGGGAAGGAAATTCGCGCCGGGGAGCGGCGCGCAGCATGGCCTCTTCGTCCGCAGCCGGGCGGCGATGAGTTCATTTTTACTTCGATATGACCCGATTGACGCGCGCCGGGCGCGGTGCACAGATCGCAGAAGTTCCTGAAAGACGGGGGTTTGATGAATTCATCCGATCCCGTCGAGGCAGGCGCTTTGCAAGGAGATCGTTGTCATGAAACTGAGATCAATCCTCACCGCGGCCTTCGCGATTGTCGTTGGCGCGGCGCTGGCGGCCGGTCCGGCGGCGGCTGTCACCGAAGACGTCAAAGGACCGCTGGTAACCGGCGACTGGCTGGAGAAGAACCTCGACAATCCGAAAGTGAAGATTGTCGAAGTCAGCGTCGAGCCCGGCCTCTATGAGCGCGGCCATATCCGCGGGGCGCAGAACGTGGTCTGGCATACCGATCTCGTCGACACCGTCCAGCGCGACATCGCCAAGTCCGACAAGTTCCAGGCGCTGGTGCAGCGGCTCGGCATCAACGACGATTCCATCGTCGTGCTGTATGGCGACAACAACAACTGGTTCGCCGCATGGGGCGCCTGGGTGTTCGACATCTATGGCGTCAAGAACGTCAAGCTGCTCGATGGCGGGCGCAAGAAGTGGGAAGCCGACAAACGCCCATTCGATACCAAAGCCGTCGCCGCCAAGCCGGGCAACGTGAAGATCTCCGCTGCCAACACCGGGCTGCGCGCACGGCTCGCCGATGTCGTCGAGGCGTCGAACAGCAAGTCCGCGGTGATCGTCGACATCCGCTCGGCCGATGAATTCAGCGGCAAGATTTTCGCGCCTCCGGGTTCGCAGGAACTGTCGGTGCGCGCCGGCCACGTGCCGCACGCGGTCAATGTGACCTGGAGCAAGGCGGTTGCGGCCGATGGCACCTTCAAGCCGGCGGACGAGCTGAAGAAGATTTATGCGGAAGCGGGCATCGACGGCACCAAGCCGGTCATCACCTATTGCCGCATCGGCGAGCGGTCCAGCCACACCTGGTTCCTGCTGTCCAAGATCCTCGGCTACGACGTGCGCAACTATGACGGCTCGTGGACCGAGTATGGCAACAGCGTCGGCCTGCCGGTCACCAATCTCGCCGGCACGGTGTGGGGCGGCAAGTGACCGCGCTCGATGGGCGGGCGGCCGCGTCGGCCGCACCGCCAGCCGCTGATGCGCGGGCGCCGGGCGACAGCCCGGCGTCGGCTTTTTCATGGGCCGCGCCTTCGGTGTGGTCCGCGTTTGCCATCGCGGTGTCGCTCGCGGGCATCGCCTATCTCCTTCACGGCGCCGGGCAGCCCTCGCTGGCGCTCTCGGTGCTGTTCGGCGCGGCGTTCGGCATCGTGCTGCAACGTGCGCGCTTCTGCTTCTTCTGTAACTTCCGCGACTGGTACGACGCGCGCGATCCGCGCGGGCTGCGCGGCATTCTGGTCGCGCTCGGCGTCGGCGTCGTCGGCTATGCGCTGGTGTTCGGGGCCTGGCTGCCGGATTCCTCCTCGGGGCGGCTGCCGCCGGATGCGTTCATCGGCCCGGTCGGACCGGCGCTGGTGCTGGCGGGGCTTGCCTTTGGCGCAGGGATGGCGGTGTCCGGCTCGTGCATCAGTGCGCATCTCTATCGGCTCGGCGAGGGATCGCCGACCGCGCCGTTCGCGCTGGCCGGTGCGTTCGCCGGCTTCATGCTCGGTTTTCTGAGCTGGAACACGCTCTACCCCGTGCTGGTCGCGGATGCGCCGGTGGTGTGGCTCCCTGCGTGGCTTGGATATGCGGGCACGACGTTGTTTTCGCTCGCGACGCTTGGCGCACTCGCCTGGGCGTTGGCGCACACAGCGGCGAAGCAGAGCGAAAAAACAACGCGAGGCGATGCGTGGGCGGCGGTTTTCCTTCACCGCTGGCCGTCATGGCTCGGTGGCGCGATCGTCGGTGTGCTCGGCATGGTCGCCTATCTCCGCGTCGCGCCGCTGGGCGTCACCGCCGAAATCAGCGGTCGCGCGCGCGAGGTCGCGCAGGGGCTCGGCATTGCGCCGCTGCGGCTGGAGGGGCTCGATACGCTGCGCGGCTGCGTCAGCGTGGTGCGCGATGCGGTGTTGTCCAACAACGGCGCATTCGTGCTGGCGCTTGTTGCGGCCTCGTTTGCCGCGGCGCTGGCGGGTGGCCAGTTTACGCCGTCATGGCCGTCGCGAGGTCAGGCCGTGCGCGGGCTGCTCGGCGGCGTGCTGCTTGGCTGGGGCGCGATGATCGGACTCGGCTGCACCGTGGGCACGTTGCTCTCCGGCATCATGGCCGGCGCTCTGTCGGGCTGGGTGTTCGGTGCCGCGGTGTTTGCAGGTGTCGCGGCTACGCTTGCGGCCGGCCGGCGGCTTGGCCTGCTGTAATCGGGAAATGGTTCAGTCGATCAGCGGCGCGGCGGCGACGCCCGCCAATACGTCCCTGAGTTGATCGGGATCGAGCGGCTTGACGAGAAAGCCGTCCATCCCGGCCGCGAGGCAGGCGGCGCGATCGTCGCTCGCGGCGTTGGCGGTCAGGGCGATGATCGGCGTGCGCGTCATCCGCATGGCCGCCTCATGGGCGCGGATGCGCCGCGTGATGGCGATGCCGTCCTGTTTCGGCATCCGCACATCCATCAGGATCAGATCGTAAGGCGTGCCGTCGTCGCGCGCCGTTTGCCAGGTGCCAAAGGTCTCCTCGCCATCGGCGGCGACGCGCGTGAAATGGCCGAGCTTGCGCAGCGCCGCGCGGATCAGAAGCGCGTTGATCTCGTTGTCCTCGGCGACCAGCACCGAAAGCGTGCGTTCGCGTGCGCCGCCGTCGTCGAATCCCGCTCCGGCGACGTTGCCGTCATCGGGAATGAGCGAGGGTGCGTCGTCCGACAGGCGGGCCGCGAGCGAGGCGCCCCGCAGCGGCTTCACCAGATAGCCGGTGAACACCGAGCCCGTGACCGGCAGCAGTTCGCGGCGCGTCGCCGGCGTGAGCATGATGAGACGGTGGGCGATGTGCCCCCGCACTGCCTGCGCGTGTCCGCGCGCTGCCTCGACGCCGACGGCCTCGTCGATCAGCACGGCGCGCCATGACCGCTCGGCGCGATCTGCGGCGATGGTATCGGCATCGGCCGCGATGGCGACTTCGGCGCCCCAGCGCCGCAGCCGCGCCGCCAGCAGATGTGTGACCAGCATCGGCGGGGCCACGAGCAGCACATTGTCGGAGCGAAGATCGGCCGGGATAACCGAGCGCTCCATCGCGCCGGGGGAAGGCGCGGCGCGAAGCGGCAGCGTCACCTCGAATGTCGAGCCAAGCCCCGGCGTGCTCGACAGTGCGATGCGCCCGCCCATCATCCGGATCAGCCGGTCGCTGATGGCGAGGCCGAGCCCAGTGCCGCCGTGCTGGCGCGCAACCATCTCGTCGGCCTGTTCGAACTCCCGGAAAATGCGCGCCTGCGCCTCCGGCGCGATGCCGATGCCGCTGTCGTCGACGCGAATCACGATCTCGTCGCCTGATGCGCCCGGCGCGACCGTCAGCGTGACGCCTCCCGTCTCAGTGAATTTGAGCGCATTGCCGGCGAGATTGAGCAGCACCTGACGCAGCCGCGCCGGATCGCCCATCAGCCGCGCCGGCAGGCGTTCGTCGATGTCGGTGGCGATATCGAGGCCGCGCGCCTGCGCCCGCGGCGCCAGCAGTTCGGCGAGGTCCTCGATCAGCGGCGCCAGCGCGAACGGCCTGTCTTCGAGGTCGAGCTTGCCTGCGTCCATGCGCGCGAAATCGAGCAGCTCCTCGATCACGGTGAGCAGGGCCTCGCCCGAGGTCTTGACGGCCTTCGCATAGGTCGTCTGTTCCGGCGTCAGCGCGGTATCGAGCAGCAGCCCGCCCATGCCGATGATGCCATGGAGCGGCGTGCGGATTTCATGCGATGCGGT
>JBEBWH010000186.1:0-6396 GCA_040392305.1 Bradyrhizobium sp.
GACGCTCGGCATCGGGTGTTTCTCGCCTCTGGATCGCGCCTCGACGCCGACGTCGTTGTGCACGCGATCGGCCATACTGGATCCGCTCCTTCCTCTGAATCGATCCGGCTGCAGGACTTCGCGAGCCGCCACAATCTCACCTACATCGCGCCCGCGTTCACGGCCGACGTTGATCTCAGTGGCATTGCCACCGCCGAACCCGTCATCGTCCGAGGCATGGGGCTTGCCGCAACCGGGGCGTACCTTCTATGTCAAGGCGCGGGCGACGTTCTAGTCGCTCGCATCAATGCGTGCTTCCAGCTTGGGCAGGACTGCTATCCGATGCGACGGGTGGTTTGACGCTGACCGGATCGGTGCATACCGTCGTGTGGATGTGTCCTGATCAAGGTCTTGAGTTGGAAACTTCGGGTCAGCTCTCGCCGCTGTATGCGGGGCTGGCCGGCGGGTGAGGCTCGGATTTGAATTCCGCCCGGCCAGCATGGGCGGAATCCATCAAGTCGCTGGGCTCTTACATGGCATGCTGCGTTCGCCAACCGCTCCGTGCCGACGCGCCTCGATGCCTGTTCGCCACCTCACCCTTCCTCATCTGGGATCGACGGCTGCCAGCCTCTCGAATGAGCTTGCGCGTCATATGGAGGGGACGGGTGTGCCCCGTATCGATCCGCCGGAATGGCGGCTGCACTTTGCCGGATTGTTCGAGCGCCCAAGGGCGATGATGTTGAAAGATATCCGCTCCTTCTTCAATATCGAGGCCTGATCTTCTCTCACATACGATCGGGGTGACAGTTGTCGAATAAGCCCACAGCAGCCGCGGGGCCGCGAATAGCGCTGATTCATGCGTTGGAGGAGTCCGTCCTTCCGGCTCGGGTCGCCTTCAGGAGGAATTGGCCGGACGCTGTCCCGTTCGACCTCCTCGACACTTCGCTCGCCGTGGATCTTCAGCGAAAGGGTCGGCTCGATCAGTCGATCATGGATCGATTTCAGGCCTTGAGCGAATACGCTTTCCGGTCCGGTGGACAGAGCGACCCCCTGCGCGGGATATTGTTTACGTGCTCCGCGTTTGGGCCCGCCATCGATGCCGTCAAAGCGGCGATGCCGGTTCCGGTGCTGCGGCCAAACGAGCCTGCGTTTCGCGACGCCTGCCAGTTGGGCCGGCGGGTAGGTCTTCTGGTGACGTTCCAGCCCTCGCTGGACGGGTTGCGGCGGGAAATCGAACAGATAGCTGCAGAGCAGGGCAGGCCGGTGGAGGTCGTCGGCGCTGTCGCGCATGGTGGCCTTGAGGCGCTCAAGCGCGGCGATGCGGACGAGCATGATCGGATTGCTTCGGAGGCGGCATCTGGATTGGCGGATGTCGACGTACTGGTGCTGGGGCAGTTTTCGTTGGCGCGGGCGGCCGATCGTATCCGGACCATTGTCGATCGCCCTGTTGTCACGACCCCCGATGCGGCGGTGTGCGAGTTGAAACGGCTTGTGTTGTCGGCGTAGCCTTTCGTCGCGAGGGTGGTCCGTCCCAAGCTGCCAACCGTTGAGTCCGAACGGCGTGATGAATATCGAGCGAGCTTATGAGACCCCGAGCGGCAGATCCTCGGCTTCAAGCATGAGCGCCTTCATCACCACCTCTTCCGATGTTTCCAGCTGCTTCAGCGCCACCTCTTCCGCTGTGGCGCCATCTTTTCGCGTCAGCGCGTCCAGCAATTCCGAATGGCCATGGTTCCAGTTGTCGGACCAGTTGAGGTAGCGCATTCCGAAGCGAAGGACCCGCTCGGCCTCGTTCTGCAGGATACGTACGGCCTCCACGATCCGTCTGCTGCCTGAAGCCTCTGCGATGCCGAGGTGAAAGGCCTTGTTGGCCGCGAAGAAAGCGTCTTCGGCGGCGCGATCCCCGGGCTGGAAGCCGCGCGTGCAGACTGCATCCAGTTCGGGCAGACGGGCGGTGTCGATGCAGCGTGCCGCCAGCCGTGCCGCCGGCGGCTCAATCAGCTTGCGCATCAAAAACAGGTCGCGCGTGTCGGCGATGGTCAGCGGCTTGATACGGTAGCCGCGACGCGGCTGGGCTATCAGCCATCCTTCTTGTGAAAGCCGATGCAGTGCCGCCCTGACAGGCGCGAGCGTCAGTTGATACCGCTCGACGGCCTGACTCTCCGTGAGCATCGCTCCGGGGGTGAGGTCTCCCGAAAGCAGTCCTCCGAGAATCTGCTCATAGGCTTTGTCGTTCAGCGTCATCCCACTCTCTCATTGGAGCCGCCCTTAACGCAAAGCCGCGCTCTGTTCCATCCCGCATCGATGGCATTTTAGTGAGTTGTATCATAGCCAGTTCGATAAATATTGACATTTTATAATTCTCTCGTAACATTTCATATATCGATTTTGAGTTTTATGGTTGCCGATGATGAATACCAAGATTCTGGCGGATCCCCTTTCCGCTTTGCCGCGGGAGAGGTTTTTAACCGGCGTGACGCCGCTGACCTCAACAATCCTGCCCGAAGATGGGCTGGAGCTCGTCATCAAGCACGACGATGCGCAAGCTCTGGCGGCTGGCGGCAACAAGCTGCGCAAGCTGGAGTTCATAGCCGCGGATGCACGTGCGAAAGGGGCAGACACGCTCGTCACGTCCGGCGCGCTCCAGTCCAACCACGCGCGAGCGACGGCCGGAGTCGCCGCAAGGCTTGGCCTGCGATGCCACCTCTTGCTGCGCGATATCGTTCCGCGGCAGCCGGTGGAATATCGGACCAATGGCAACCACGTCTATTTCTCCCTTTTCAATGCGACGCACGAAATTGTTGCCGCGAACATTGACATCCATGTCGCTACGGCAGCAGCCGTGTCTCGTTTGCAGGCGCAGGGGCGACGGCCTTATGTCGTGCCTTTCGGTGGTTCGAGCCTGCTTGGCTGTCTCGGTTACGCATCATGCGCGCTGGAAATAGCCGATCAGTTCGCGGAAACCGGGATGCCGGACGCCATCGTGCTGCCGGTGGGGACCGGCGGCACCTATGCCGGGCTGGTCGCCGGTTTCCATCTCCTCGGAATCGAGGTGCCAGTCATCGGCTACTGTGTCTTCGACAAGGTGGAGTCGGCTCGCGTGCGGTTGGAGGGATATCTTCAGGATATCGCCGCGTTCGCAAATCTTGATGCTTCCTCTCTGTCGCGCCGTATCGAAATCGACGATGGCGCGCTCGGTCCGGGCTATGGGCTTCCTGATCACGCTACGCTGGAAGCGGTGCAATGGGCGGGCGGTTCGTTGGGGCTGATCGTCGATCCTGTCTATACCGGCAAAGCAATGGCCGGGTTTCTGCAACGTCGGCGCGAAGGGCGCTTCTCCGGGATGCGGCGTGTTCTCTTCCTGCACACGGGAGGGCAGCCGGGTGTCTTTGCCTATGCATCGACGTTGCTGGCGGCACGGAACGAAATATCGAAGGTAGCAGAATGAGAGTGGCTGTTGCCGGCTTTCAGCATGAAAGCAACACGTTTCTCGATGGAGTGACGCCCGCATCCGCCTTCGAGAAAGGAAGCATCTATGGCCCGCTGCTACGGGGGCAGGATGTTCTGATGCTCGCCGCCACCGGAAATCCCGTGCCGCTGGCCGGATTTCTGCGCCAATGCGATCGCCGCGGCTGGACAGCTCTTCCGGTGCTGTGGTGCTTCGGCGAGCCGGGCGCCCGCGTGGAGGGTGCCGGCTTCGAGGCGATCGTCGATGAGATTGTCGAGCGGATCGAGGCGCTCGGTCAGTTCGATGCGATTTATCTCGACCTGCATGGCGCGCTTGTCGCAGAAGGGTTCGACGATGGCGAGGGCGAACTCGTTTCGCGGCTGCGCCGGCGCTTCGGCGACGACATGCCGATCGTGGTGTCGCTGGATCTTCATGGCAATGTGACTGACCGTATGGTCGAGGCCGCATCTGTCCTCGTCGCCTATAGAACCTATCCGCACATCGATATGGCGGAGACAGGGGAGCGGGCGGCTGCGGGCCTCGCGGCCATTCGTGAACGCGGTGCGATGCAATCCCGCCACGTCAAGCTGCCGTTCCTGATCCCTATTCATAAACAGACGACCTTTGCCGAGCCGATGAGAGGCGTCTATGACCGCCTCGCTGAACTGGAGAAAGTCAACTCGGGTGTTGAGAGCCTGTCCTTTCTCCCCGGCTTTCCCCTGTCGGATATTGCCGAGTGCGGTCCGTCGGTCCTTTGCTACGGTTATGACGAGGGTGCGGTGCACGAGGCGTCTCGATCGCTGGCGGACATGATCCAGCGGCAGATCGACGCCTTCGATGCCGGATTGCCTGACGCCGCCGAAGCCGTTCGCCAGGCCACGGCGTGGAGCGGCCCGCGGCCGGTGGTGCTTGCCGATGTTCAGGACAATGCGGGTGGGGGAGGGACTTCCGATACGACCTGGCTTATGCGCGCGCTCATCGAGGCGGATGCGAAGGCCGCGCTGGGCATGCTGTTCGATGCGACGTCGGCCGCTCAGGCTGCGCGCGCGGGCGTCGGGGCGATTGTGGAGTTCGAACTTGGCGGAAGGCTGACCGGGGAAGATTCGCCACTGCGCCAGGTCTTCGAGGTCGTGGCGCTGGCCGATGAGCCGTTCCGCCTGTCCGGTCCGATGGCGGGCGGGGCTGTCGCCAATCTCGGGCAGATGGCGCGGCTGCGTCATGGACAGGTCGAGGTGGTCGTCGTGTCGGAGCGGACGCAGTGCCACGATCTGGAGTTTTTCCGCAGGGTAGGGATCGAGCCGTCGCAGATCGACATCGTGGCGGTGAAGAGCACGAACCACTATCGCGCGGCGTTTGAGCCGATAGCAGGAACGATCATCGAGGCGGGGTGTCCGGGCGCCTGTGTCATGGATCCGGCGACGCTGCCTTATCGCAGGCTGCGTCCTGGCGTTCGGCTGCGCGCCGACACGCTATCGTAATCCGCCAACCGGAAGAGGCATTGAAATGAACAATAGCAGAATCGTCGCTCTGGCCAGAACGCACCTCGCTGGTTTGCCTGGGTCCGCGGAGAACCGGCGTGCAGCCCAAGCTCTTCGCGGGCAGATCGGCGCGTTTGCCGATATCGCGGGATTTATGGGGTACGCCCTTCATGAAGAGATGAAAGTGTTTCGGGAAGCGGATTCTTCTCTCGTTAGCAGCTTTCTTGAACTGGCTTTCTTTCGCAATATCGCGCCAGAGGCGGCGATAGGCTGGGCTCTGGCCAAGCCGGACGCCGACGTCGAATTGCTGCGCGTCGATCTGATGGAGCGGACGCCCGGCTCATTCCACGGACCGTTGCTTGGTTCGGAGGAACATCTGGCCAGACCGGGCTTCATGGTTTCGCTTGAGTATATCGATGTCCGCCCATCCGAACTGGATCGGTATCGTGACATCATGAAAGGGTATTGCGGCCCGGGCGCCGCGCAACTCGTCAAGAGCGGCACGCTCGGCTCGTTCCGGGCGCTGGAGACCGTGTCTACTCTGTGGCGATCGGACCGGCCACAGGTCAGCTGGAATCAGATCCATCTCTTCGAGGTCTGTGTCGATCCGATCGATGATTTCTTCCGCGCGTTCGATCAGGCTATTCGCAATGCCAGCGGCAGCGATTTCGCCACCGTCTTTGACGGTCTCGATCAAATCCGCCAGGTCCCAAGGTGGATGTTCTGCTCGTCCATCGGCGAAAACATATGATGCGTGCGGTTCGTTAAACGGCGCTTCGCCGGAGTGACGTCGCCGCCCGCACGGCACCTTGCTGGCTAGTCTGAAGCTGTGCGGTGTAGCGGCGGGTCTCGTCACTGGATTGATCTATCGTTCTCCTCGTTGAGTAAACGCCTGAACCAGCAAGTCGGCGATATCGGCAAGGCAACGATCGCCGATGGCCTGGGTCGCCATTCGAGGATCGCCAAGAATTCCATTGGCGCTAATTCCGCCGATGCCCTCCCTCCACATGACGCGCCGCTCGTCTTCGGTCAGCATGCCGATGCGGCCGGCCTCGGCGTTTTGCAACTGAACTTTATCGGGCCGGAGAACAAGCATGATCGAGGTTTCGGCAAGATCGGCATGACCGCCAACATGTTCCTGATTGCCTCCGGCCGTCGCCGCCGAGTTCCGCCAGGTCTGGAGCCAGGCGGAGGAATCATGGAACGCCTCGACCTGACAAGTCTCCGATACGGCTTCGCGGAGGCGCGGCAGAATCTGTTCAAGTATCGGGCAATTTCCCAGATGGGCTGAAAAAAGGAGGATGCGGGTAAAGCCGTGCGCGGCGAGACTTTCGCAGTAGTCGCGGCAGACCGCCTCGAATGTGGATGGGCGAAGCGAGATTGTCCCCGCAAACGTCATATGAGGCGCCGAGCAGCCGACCCTGATGGTCGGGGCAACGAGCGTTCCACCTAATCGGCCGGCGATGAGTTCTCCGAGATGCTCGGCGTGAT
>JBEBWH010000187.1:0-6367 GCA_040392305.1 Bradyrhizobium sp.
ATATCGCCTGGCGTTATTACGGCGACGCCAGCAATTATGCCCCGATCATCGCCGCCAACCGCGACCTGTTCGCCGATTCGTTTTCGCCGCTCCCGGAAGTCCTGCCGGTGGGAACGCAGCTGCGCATCCCGGTGCTGGAGCCGGCCGCCCGCCGCGTCATGGTTCCGATGATTGGCGCCCGCACGGCCCCGCTTGATCTCGGCCAGCCCACGGCGCTGCTCATCTATAATGGCGTGCCGCTGTGGGACAGCGTTTCCAGCCACGTGCTGTCGCTGACCTTCACCGACAACATCGAGGGCGAGGCTGACGAAATCCAGCTCGACCTGCAGAACGCCTCCGGCAAGTGGTTCGGCGCCTGGTCTCCCCAGCACAATGACGAGGTGGACGGCCAATTCGGCTATCGCGGCGGCCTGCTGGTTCCGGTCGGGACGTTTTTCGTCGACAAGCCCTGCGCCAAGGGCGGCCGCGGCGGCGATACCTTCAGCACCCAGGGGCAGTCCGTCCCCGTGGACAAGGCGCTCCGGACCAAAAAGACCAAGGCTTTCGAGAACCAGAAGCTCGGCGACATTGCCCGCAAGGTGGCTGGCGAGCACGGCATGCAGATCGTCGGCACGCCGCCCGACATCAGCTTCGGCCGCATCACCCAGCGCCGCGAAACCGATCTGGAGTTTCTGAAACGGCTGGCTGAGGACTACGGCGCGTTCTTCGCCGTCAAGGGCAAGCGCGTCGTGTTCATGCCGCGCAAGGATGTGTTCGGCCGGGAGCCGGTGCGGACCATCACGCACGGCGACAGGGAAATCATCTCCTACCAGCTCGCCTATAACGCCCCGAAAACCGCCAGCAAGGCGCGGGCGACGTACTGGGAAGGCAACCAGAAAAAGAAAATCGACGTGGAGGTCGAAGACCGGGACGTCAAAACCGGCGACCGCGTCCGCATCGACGATCGCGTCGAGAACGAAGAGCAGGCCAGGACGATGGCAAAGTCCCGCCTGCAAAAGGCCAATCTCCGGCAGTGGACAGCGACCTTCACACTGGTCGGCGGTCCCATCCTGTTGGCCGGCCAGGCCGTGCAGCTCGCCGGCTACGGCCACTGGGACCGCAAATATTCGGTGCTCCGCGCCCGTCACCAGATGACGCGCAGCGGCATGACCACGGCTGTCGAGCTGGTGGGCGTCAGGGAGGAAGGCAAGTGAGTGAGAACAGCCCGTTCAAGCGCGGGATCGTCCGCGAACTGAATCCGGAAAAGGCGCAGGCCCGCGTCGAGTTTGAAGACGAAGACGGCGTGTCATCGTACTGGCTGAGCGTCAATTCCACCCTCGCCTCGGGCAGCGGCAGCCGCGTTTACGCCATGCCGGAAATCGGTAGTCAGGTGCACTGCCTGATCGACTGGCGCGGCGAAGACGGCTGCATCCTCGGCGCTTCGTATAGCGACAAGGACCCACCGCCCGCGACCGATCCGAATCATATCGCCATGAAACTCGGCGGCGGCCTGGAGCTGGCTTACGACAAGGCCGCTGGCGGCTTTGTATTGAAGATCCCGACCGGCATGGCGATCGAAAGCGGGGCCATCAACCTGAAAGGCCCGGTGACGATCGACGGGTCGGTGACGATCACCGGCGACAGTCTCACCCACAACGGCAAGAACGTCGGTTCCGATCACGGCCACGTCTCCGCCCCGAACGGCCCACCGGGGCCGCCAGTCTGAGGCGTCGCCTGTCATGTTCACCTGCCCCCAATCTCGCGCGCGCCCGTAAGGTGGCCCATGTCTTCCGCCCTGCCCGTTGACCGCTCCAGCATCCCGTACGTCCATTGGCAGATGGCGCTGGACCCGGCTGACGGCTCCAGCGCGCTGGGCCAGATCGCTGCCGGCCTGGATGATCTGCACCAGACGATCTGGACAATTGTCCTCACGGAAAAGGGCACGGTGCCGTTGCAGCCGGAGAAGTGCACCCGGCTGTTGCCGTGGATCGACCGCTCCCCGGCCGAGGCCATCCCGAACTTCACCCGCGAAATCTTTGACGCGATCACGGCGTGGGAACCGCGCGTCATCGTCGAGCGCGTTGCGCCCCGCGCCGTCAGCTCCAGCCAGTGGCTGTTCCCCGTGTTCTGGCGTCCACGCGCCGACGTAACCGCCGCCTTGCAGGTGACGGAGGTTCCCTATGGCGCGGCGTGACGAACCCGGCCCCTATTCGCTGGAGACGCTGGCGGCAATTGAAACGCCTGCCCTGTTCACCCGCGATCCGGACATGCTGAAGGCGCGCTACGTCGCGTAGTTCGAAGTGAGACCGGCCGCACGCTCTATCCCATGCAGGTGGAGATGCTGCTGATCGAGACGCTGGCCTACGCCATGTCGCTGGTCGCGGAAGAAGCCCAGATGACAGCGGACCAGCACCTGGTGTCGAAGGCCTCGCGCGGCGGCCTGCTCGCGCTAGGCGCCAACCGCTCCACGCCAGAGCTTCCGCCGGCCGCCGCCGTGGCCGCGATGCGTTTTTCCGTGCCAGAACCGCGCGCCGCCAATACGCTGATTTCCGAGGGCACGCGCGTTAGCGCCGGCTCCGGCGGCGTCATCTTTCTGACGCTCCAGCCCGCCGTTATCGCGGCGGGCCAGCTTTCCGCCGACGTCACCGCGCGTGCTGAAACGACAGGCGTTTCGGGCAATGGTTTCCTGCCCGGCCAGATCAACACCATGCTTGATCCGGTCGCGGGCGTCTCGACCGCCAATACCGCGACCAGCGAAGGCGGCGCGGACAGCGAAGACGTGGAGCTGTATCGCCTGCGCGTCGCCAATGCCTTCGATCGCGTATCCACGGGCGGGAGCCATGGCTGGTATCGCGAAACCGCGATGGCGGTCTCGTCGGCCATTATCGACGTCGCCATTGTGCGGCCGCAGCCCTGCTATGTGGACATCTATCCGCTGACAGCTGACGGCGCGGCAGGCCCTGCCCTGCGCGATCAGGTGCTCGCCGCCTTCAACACGGCCGACGCCCTGGACATCCGCTTCGGCGATGAGGTCACCATCAAGGCCGCCGCCGCAGTCGTCGTCGCGCCGGTGCTGACCGTGCGGCTGCGCGGGGCAACCGCCGGCGCCGACGTGATTGCGGCCACGGCCGCCAATGGCGTGCTGACCGGCTGGCGCGAGCGGCTGGGTGCGCCGGTTGCCCCCAGCGAAATCGAAGACGCGGCGAGAACGGCTCTGAAGGCCGCTCGCTACGACGTCGTTGACGCTGAAATCAGCGCCATGCCTTTCCAGTTGCTGACCCAGTCGGAATACCTGTCGCCGGCCCTGATCGACGCAGACGATGTGATTGTGGAGCGGACAGATGGCTGACCGCTTCGATCGCCGCAGCATCCCGCCTTCCATTCTCGATTCGCGTTCGCGCGCCTTCGGCGCCGTGCTCCGACGCGCCCTGGCCGAACCGGATTTCCGGGCGCTGCTGTTCGAGTGGATCGACACCGTTGACGCGCGGATGTTGCCCTTCCTGATCCGCGAGTTCGGCATCCAGCATTTTGTTGAGCCCGGCATGTCCGAGGCCGTGATCCGCCGCCTGCTAAAAGGTTCCTTCGAGCTGCACAGCAAGATGGGCTTCATTCATGGCGTTCGGACAGGCCTTGCGATGCTGGGCGTCTCGGTCACCAGCTGGCGGCAATGGTTTCAGGAGACGCCGCAGGCCGCTCCCGGAACCCACGTCGCCACGGTATCGGTCGCATCGGAGGTGTTCGTCGGTGAAGGCCAGGCCATCACCAGCCGCCTGCAACGCAGCATCGGCCGCATGGTCGCCCGCATGCAGCGCAAGAGCCAGTTCGTGGCCATCCGCTTCACCAGCGATCCGGCCTCGGACAACTCCAGCCGCGTCCCTGTCCGCGTTGGCGCGGCAGTCATCACGCGCATCCGGATCAGCCCGACCACTGAACCTGTCACCAGCCTGATCGCCCAGCCGCCGCTGTATGTCGGCGCGGCTGTGTGGTCACGGCTTCGCATCAAACCGGGGATCGCATGAGCGACTATACTGGCGTCGTCACCAACGTCGGGCAGGCCAAGATCGCGGCGGCGATCGGCGGCACCGCCCTTAACCTGACCACGATTCGCGTCGGCGACGGCAACGGCGCGCCGATCACGCCAAGCCCGGCCGTGACCGATCTGGTGCGCCGCGTCGGCACGGCCTATCCGATCATTTCGGCCGGCCGCGATCCGGTTAACGCCAACCACTGGCGCGTGTCCGCCCTGATCCCTGTCGAGGACGGGCCGTTCGATATTCGCGAGATTGCAGTGTTCGACGCAGCCGGAGACATGATTTCCGTTGCGCGTCACGTCTTGGTTGAGAAGCGCAGCCCGGCACAGGGCGCGGCCGTCGAGCTGGTGACCGACATCGTATTCCCGGTATCGGAGACA
Source organism: Bradyrhizobium sp. (assembly GCA_040392305.1). Taxonomy (GTDB): domain Bacteria; phylum Pseudomonadota; class Alphaproteobacteria; order Rhizobiales; family Xanthobacteraceae; genus PRO6. The sequence continues at coordinate 4,391 of JBEBWH010000187.1, forward strand.
GCGCAGGTCACCGTCCAGATCCAGCCGGCCGCCGCCATCAGCATCTTCCAGATGCTGCGCGCTGGTTTCTGCGTCGTCGAGAGCGCCACCGTCACTGCCCCGCCGGGCGCGCCTGCCCTCGGCCGCACCCATGTTGTCCCGGCTGGCGCTACCGGCGCATGGGCTGGCCTGGCCGGATATCTCGTCCAATGGAATGGCACGGCCTGGGTCGCGGTGGACGTGCCTATCGGTCATCAGGTGGTTGACCTGAGCAAGACGACGGCGGCGCGCTATCTGTCGCGAACCGCCACCGGTTGGGCTCCTGATCTGCCATCGGTAGTCCAGTCCGGCAAATGGAACTACGCGGTAGCCGCCGGCACTGCCAACGCCCTGACGGTGACGCTTGATCCGGCCCCGGTCGCGCTGGCTGACCTGATCGGCACTCCAATCCGGATCAAGCTATCAGAGATGATTACGGGAGCATCGACCCTCAAGGTTGGGTCTTTGGCGGCGGCGGCGCTCACGCGCGCGGATGGCACACCTACCCGGCAAGGCGACGGCGGAGCGGGGCAGATTATCGAGGTGGCCTATGATGGCGCGCGGTTCCAGATCCGCGGGCTGGCAACCTCCACTCTGCCTGGATCTGAGGTCGTTGTGCTCACGACACCCGGCACAACCAACATTACCATACCAGATGGCGTTTACCGGCTTAGGCGGGTGCGGGTCTGGGCCGGCGGCGGCGGGGGGGGCGGGACGTATAACCCTGGATCGGCTGGTGCGGGCGGCGGCGGGTACTCCGAGCGCGTCAACGTTGCCGCAACTCCCGGGCAGACTATCGCGGTTACGGTTGGCGCGGGTGGCAATAGCGGCGGCGCGGGCACCAGCGGCGGGGGCGGCGGCACTTCATCGGTGGGCTCGTTGTTATCTGCCACTGGCGGCGGGGGCGGCGGCGGCGGGAACGGCGCTATCTCAACGGCGGGCGGTAGCGGCGGCAGCGGCGTCGGTGGGGATTTCAATCGGACCGGGTACTCCGGGGGGTATGGTTACGGGATTGGGTCTGGTTTTGGCGGCGGCATTGGCGGCGCAGGGGCCATGGGAGGGGCGCGCCCCCACTTAATGTCTCTCCGTCGTCTGGCAACCCCGGGATATTCCCGGGCGGCGGCGGCAATGGGGGCACCGTTGGCGGCGGCGGCGGCGCTGGCGGCGGCGGCTGCGTAATTATTGAGTATTGAGGTATGACATGACCGTACCATACGCGCGCATTGATGGCGGAACTGTCGTCGAGATAATCACCATCCCAGACGATGCGGATATTGCAGACAGATACCATCCGGATATTGTGGTTGATCTGATCTTATGTGGTCCGGAGGTCGCCCCAGGATGGGTTTATGGCGGAGATACGTTTGCGCCGCCACCGCCTGCTCCACCCCCATCAGCAGCAGACCTATATGTCGCCGCGGTCGACAAACGCTGGCGCGTCGAGACCGGCGGCATCTCAGTTGGCGGTGTGCCGGTGGCGACTGACCGCGAGAGCCAGAGCCTTATTACCGGCGCCCATGCCTATGTCCTGACCAATCCTGATGTGTCGATCAAGTTTAAGGCTGCCAACGGCTTTGTCGATCTGGATGCGACGCGCGTCACGGCCGTGGCAACGGCTGTCGCCGCCCATGTGCAGGCATGCTTTGCGGTTGAGGCTGATGTGGCTGCGGCTATCGCGGATGGCACGGTCACCACGACGCAGCAGGTCGATGACTGGCCGTGGCCGGGCACGCCGGCCTGACGGGGGTGCAAAAGATCGCGCCGAAACCAGCTATTCCAGAACTGGAGGTGCAAAAGATCGCGCCGCGCTTCAGGTGCAAAAGATCGCGCCGCGCTTCAGTCAGAACTACCAGCGATGCTACTTCCAGTGCTACCAGCACCAAAAGCGCCCTGTGTAAGGCACCGATTTAATTCACTAATACGAAATGAAAATTCACTGGCTGGGGCGCCAGGATTCGA
>JBEBWH010000188.1:0-6342 GCA_040392305.1 Bradyrhizobium sp.
CGGTCTCCGGCGCCGGGAGCGGTGCGTGAGCGCAGCGCGCGGCTTCCGCGCAGCCGCGTCGTTCATCGTTCTTCCCATCGTTCTGTCCTGGGGCTGGCGGCGGGCGGCGATCGCGACCGCGGCCGGCGCGCTGTCGTCGCTGGCGATGGCGCCGTTCAATGCCTGGCCGGTGCTGTTCCTCACCTTTCCCGTCGTCGTCTGGCTGATCGACGGCGCGGCCAGCGACCGCTTCGGCGGCGCGGGCTATGCCGCGCTGACCGGCTGGTGCTTCGGCTTCGGCTATTTCGTGCCGGGGCTGTACTGGATCGGCAACGCCTTTCTGGTCGATGCCGATATTTTCGGCTGGCTGTTGCCGTTCGCGGTCGGTGGCCTGCCCGCCTATCTCGCGCTGTTTCCCGCGCTCGGCTTCGCGCTGGCGCGGCTGATCTGGCCGCGCGACGCCACCCGCGTGCTGGCGCTCGCCGCCGCCCTCACCATTGCCGAATGGCTGCGCGGCCACGCGCTGACCGGCTTTCCGTGGAATGCGTTCGGCTATGCGCTGACCGAGCCGCTGGCGCTGGCGCAGACGGCTTCGCTCGTCGGACTGTGGGGGATGACGTTCCTCGCGGTGGCGATCTTCGCCAGCCCCGCGGTGCTGCTCGATCCGCCCGACACGACGCGCCGCTGCTTCGTCGCGCCCGCCCTCGCCATCGGCATGCTCGGCATCATGGCCGTCTTCGGCGCGATCCGCCTCGCGGCGGTGCCGACGCAATTCAACGATCAGGTCAAACTGCGCATCATGCAGCCCAATGTGGCGCAGGATCAGCGCTTCAACTACGCCGCCAAGCAGGCGATCATGCAGAAATATCTGGCGCTGTCGGACCGCGCCACCTCGCCGCAGACGAGCGGGGTGCGCGACGCGACGGTGCTGATCTGGCCGGAATCGGCGTTTCCGTTCTTCCTCAGCCGCGAAGCGGACGCCATGGCGATGATCGCCGAACTGCTGCCGAAAGGCACCTCGCTGATCACCGGCGGCGTGCGGCCGCCCGACCAGCCCGCCGGCACGCGCATCACCCGCGCCTATAATTCGATCTATGTGATCGGCGACGACGGCAGCTTCCTGTCGGTCTACGACAAGCTGCATCTGGTGCCGTTCGGCGAATATCTGCCGTTGCGCGGCCTGATGGAGAAGCTCGGCTTCGAGCAGCTGACGCGCGTGCGCGGCGGCTTCATCGAAGGCCGCCGCCGCGAGGCCATGGCGGTGCCGGGCGCGCCGAAAATGCTGCCGCTGGTCTGCTACGAGGCGATCTTTCCGGAAGAGCTGATCCCGGCGGGCGAACGGCCGGGCTGGCTCGTGAACCTGACCAATGACGGCTGGTTCGGCATTTCGACCGGGCCTTATCAACACCTGCAACAGGCGCGGCTGCGCGCCGTCGAACAGGGGCTGCCGCTGGTGCGCGCCGCCAATACCGGAATCTCCGCGGTCATCGACCCCGTGGGCCGCATCACCGCCGAACTCGGCCTCGGCATCGAGGGCGTGCTCGATGCGCGGCTGCCCAAGGCCCTGCCGGCGACGCTCTATGCGCGGATCGGCGAAATTCCGGCGCTGCTGGCGGTGCTGGCCTCTCTCGCCGTCGCGCTGCGGCGGCGCAGGCATGCCAGTTAAGCGGCGACCAGCAGCGCGACGCCCGCGATAATCAGCACGATGCCGATCAGCTCGCGCCGCGCCAGCGGCTGGCGGAACGAGTAGCGCGCCACGATCTGCGCGAACACCACCTCGATCAGCGCCAGCGTGCGCACATTGGCGGCGGCGGTGAGCGCGAAGGCGAGAAACCAGAACTGCGACGCGGCTGCCCCCGTGAACCCGGCGGCGAGCGAGGGCCGCCACATGCGCAGGATGTCCATCAGCACCTTGGGCGCGAAGGCGAGCAGATAGGCGCTGAGCACCAGCGTCTGCACGAACAGCCCGAACGCCAGCGTATAGCTCGCCGCCGTCACGAACGACACATCCGGCACGGTCAGGATCGCGCCGCGAAAGCCGACCGCGGAGAGCGCGAACCCGGCCGCCGCGACAAGCCCGTACAATGTCGGTTTGGGATCGCCGAAACCTTTCGCGCCGCCCGGCCGCAACGCGGTGACAACGACGCCGGCGGTGGCGATGAGGATGGCGACAACCTTCAGCACCGTGAGATGGTCGCCGAGAAAGACGAAGCCGAAGATCGCGGTCTGGATCGCCTCGGTCTTGAGATAGGCCGTCGTGACCACGAAGGAGCGCTCGCTCATCGCCACCAGCATCAGGCCGGTGGCGCAGATCTGCGACAGCGCGCCCAGCAGCAGCCACGGCCAGAACGCGGCCTGCGGCCAGCCGACGGGTTCGCCCGTCGCGGCCAGAACGACCGCGAGGAACACCAGCGAAAACGGGAAGCCGAACAGGAAGCGGATATTGGTGGCGCCCCAGGTGCCGAGCGGCCCGGTGAGCTGGCGCTGCATGGCGTTGCGCGCCACCTGTCCCAGCGCGGCGACGATGGTGAAGGGAATCCACAGCATGGCTGCCGTCATGACCGCGCCGCGCCGGTCGCGTCAACCGTCGCGGCGGTCATGACAGTTCTGCGCGCGCTCAGGCCTCGGCCTCCGCCACCACCATGTAGTTGACGTCGCGGTCGGTGAGCGAGACGCTCCAGCGGTCCGCCAGCGGATTGTAGATCACGCCGGCCTCGTCGGTAACGACCAGGCGGCTGGCGGCGAGATGGCGCGCAAGCTCGTCGGGCGTGACGAACTTGTCCCATTGATGCGTGCCGCGCGGCAGCCAGCGCAGCACATATTCGGCCCCGACGATGGCGAGCGCAAAGCTCTTCCAGGTGCGGTTGAGGGTCGAGACCACCATCAGTCCGCCAGGCTTCATCAGCGCGGCGCAATGGCCGAGAAACACGCCGACATCGGTGACGTGCTCGACCACTTCCATCGCCAGCACGATATCGAAGCGCTCGTGCGGATCGATCTCTTCGACGGTGGTGCAGCGATAGTCGATCGACAGATGCGAGCGCTCGGCGTGCAGCTTCGCCGCCGCGATATTGGTTTCCGACGGATCGACGCCGATCACCTGCGCGCCGAGCCGGGCCAGCGGTTCGCACAACAGCCCCGCGCCGCAACCGATATCGAGCACGCGCAGGCCCTCGAGACAGGTCAGGCTGCGCGGATTGCGGTCGAACTTGCGGCAGGTGGCGTCGCGGATATAGCCGAGCCGCAGCGGGTTGATCTTGTGCAGCGGGGCCATCTTGCCCTTCGGATCCCACCACTCCTCGGAGAGCTTCGAGAAGCGGGCGATCTCCGCCGGGTCGACGGTCGAGGCGGGGCGCGGGGAGGTGTCGGCGGAAGCGGTCATGAGCGGGGCCGTGCGGTGATGGCGTTGCGGAAGGCCAGCGGCCGGGCGATGGTCTTCATGGTTTCGCGCCCCTCGCCCACGCCGAGCACCGAAACATTGCCGTAATCGAGCAGACGCCCGAGGATGCTCTGGTTCACGTCCACGCTTTCCACTTTGTCGAGGCTCATCTCAAAGGTCCGGCGGCTGATGAAGCCCTGTTTATGCACTACCCGCAGATCGGTGACATCGGTCTCGGTGGTCCAGCGGTGAAAGGCCGCGCGCGCCGTCGCATAGAGCGCCACCAGCGCGGCCGTCCCTGACAGCACCAGCCACAGAAGCTCGAGGCCCGTATTCAGGGTGCTGCGCTGGAGAACGAACAATCCCAGCGCCACGATCCATAGCCCGATCGCGGGCAGATAGAAAACCCAGTGGGCGTTGGTGGAATAGAGCACCCGCTCGCCCGGCTGCAAAATCTCGTCGATATAGCGGCCCATTCCGTTCGCCTCGCGCAAAAAAGCCCGCCGCAGCGGCCGGGCTCCATGACGGTTGCCACCCTACGATCCTGCCGTTATGTATACGCGCCTTTTCCCCCGCGCCACCTGTATTCCGCGCGGGAAACGCCCCTCCATCCTCCCAAGGACTTTGCCTCGCCATGGGTCGGCTCGTGATGAAATTCGGCGGCACCTCGGTCGCCAACATTGAGCGTATCCGCAATGTCGCCGCCCACGTCAAACGCGAGGTCGACGCCGGCCACGAGGTGGCCGTGGTGGTTTCGGCGATGGCGGGCAAAACCAACGAGCTGGTGGAGTGGTGCCGGCAGGCGTCGCCGATGCACGACGCCCGCGAATATGACGCCGTGGTCGCCTCAGGCGAACAGGTCACCTCGGGGCTGCTCGCGATCACCTTGCAGGGCATGGGCGTGCAGGCCCGCTCCTGGCAGGGCTGGCAGATCCCGATTCGGACCAGCGACGCCCACGCCTCGGCCCGCATCCTGGACATCGACGGCGGCGAGATGCTGCGCCGTTTCGCCGAACGCAAGGAGGTCGCGGTGATCGCCGGATTCCAGGGCATCAGCCCGGAGAGCGGCCGCATCACCACGCTCGGCCGCGGCGGTTCCGACACCTCGGCGGTGGCGATCGCGGCGGCGATCGGCGCCGAGCGCTGCGATATCTATACCGACGTCGATGGCGTCTACACCACCGATCCGCGCGTGGTGCCGAAGGCGCGGCGGCTCGACCAGGTCGCCTTCGAGGAAATGCTGGAGATGGCTTCGCAGGGCGCCAAGGTGCTGCAGGTCCGCTCCGTCGAACTGGGCATGGTGCACAATGTGCGGGTGTTCGTGCGCTCCAGCTTCGACAAGCCCGAAGACATCGACCCGCACGGCAACCCGCCCGGAACGCTGATCTGCAGCGAGGAGGAGATCATGGAAAACAGGGTCGTGACCGGCATCGCCTTTTCGCGCGACGAGGCCCAGATTTCGGTGCGCCACATCGAGGACAAGCCGGGCGTGGCCGCGGCGATCTTCGGACCGCTGGCCGAAGCGAACGTCAATGTCGATATGATCGTGCAGAGCGTCTCCGAGGACGGCAAGACCACCGACCTCACCTTCACCGTGCCGGCATCGGATTACGATCGCGCCCGCGACACCATCGCCAAGGCCAAAGACCGCATCGGCTATGCGCGCCTCGACAGCGCCACCGACCTCGCCAAGGTATCGGTGATCGGCTCCGGCATGCGCAGCCACGCCGGCGTCGCCGCGCAGGCTTTCGCGGCGCTGGCCGAACGCAACATCAATATCCGCGCCATCACCACGTCGGAGATCAAGTTCTCCGTGCTGATCGATACCGCCTACACGGAGTTGGCGGTGCGTACGCTGCACACGCTGTACGGACTGGATCAGTAACGACGCAACGGCTTATGCGCCGACCTCTCCCGGCGCATGGGCCTTGATCGCCAGCGCATGAACGCGGCCGGCCAGTTCGTCGGTCAAGAGCGCATTGATCATGCGATGCCGATCGAGCCGGCTCTTGCCGGCGAACGCCTGCGACACGATATCGATGCGGAAATGCGTTTCTCCGCCCGGCCGTGAGCCGGCGTGTCCCTCATGCAGACGCGATTCGTCGATCACCAGCACGCGGTCGGGCGTGAAGGCCTTGGTCAACTTCTGTGTGATAATATCGGCAAGCCTCATGGGGCGTCAGTTAACTGCGGTTCCCGAGTTGCGTCAATCGGACCAAGGTTGGCGCGGCGAGCCATGTCAAGACTTGAAGGTTCGCTCAACCCATCATCATAGTGCGTCATGACGATCGACCAGGCCAAATATTTCGACAGCATCCGGATCAAGCCGCGCACGCAGCGCAAGGAGCCCGTGCGCGAGACGAAAGTCGCGTGCCAGTGGCCGGGCTGCGACAACCCCGGCGCGCATCGCGCGCCCAAGGGGCGAGGCCAGGAGCACGACTACTGGCACTTCTGCCTCAACCACGTCCGCGAATACAACCAGTCGTATAATTTCTTCTCCGGAATGAGCGACGACGCCGTGGCGCGCTACCAGAAAGACGCGCTGACCGGCCATCGCCCGACCTGGAAGATGGGCGCGAACTCCGGCGCGCAGAACAAGCCGGACGGTTTCGACGGCGCGGCCGATCCTTTCGCCATGTTCAGCGAACTCAACGGCCGCGGCCGCTCGCGGCCAGGCCCGGAGACGCAGGCCGGCACCGAAACGCGGCGCGTGTTCAACGCCGAGCGCAAGGCGCTGCAGGTGATGGGCCTGTCGTCCGGCGTGACGCTGGAAACCGTCAAGATGCGCTACAAGGAACTGGTCAAACAGCATCATCCGGACGCCAATGGCGGCGACCGCTCCACCGAGGACCGGCTGATCGAGATCATCAAGGCCTACAATTATCTGAAGACGGTCACGCCGAGCGCCAAATAGCGCCAGAGGTCGCACCGGCGGCATCGCGACAGGCGGCAGGCCGGAACGCCGCCTCGGTCCTCGCAGCCTT
>JBEBWH010000189.1:0-6288 GCA_040392305.1 Bradyrhizobium sp.
TTGCCGTCATCGATCTTCACGCAGCGGCATCAGGAGTTCATCGCCTTCATCGCTTCGGTGCGGAAGGCGGCCGGCATCACTCAGGTCGAGCTCGCGGAACGGCTGGGAAAGCCCCAGAGCTTCGTGTCGAAGGTGGAGCGTGGCGAGCGTCGCCTGGATGTGATCGAGTTCTGTGAAGTTGCAGAGGGTCTCGGTCGCGACCCGGCGAAGCTGCTCCAGGAGTTTCTTCACCTACAGCGTCTGTAGGTTGCCGAGAATTGCGCGGGCTGATGCGGGCCTCGCGGCAACGCCCCTTGACCCTGCCGTCCCCCTAGATTCTACCGTCAGATGCGCGAACGGCAGGGGCGACAAAACGATGAATGTGCAGGCGCACAACAATCTGAAGGCCGACATCTGGGAGATCGCCAACCGGCTGCGCGGACCTTATCGCCCGCCGCAATATCGGCTGGTCATGTTGCCGATCATCGTCCTCAGGCGGCTGGATTGCGTTCTTGAGCCCACCAAGGCGGTGGTGCTGAAGGAGTACGCCCGGCTCACGGCTGCCAACACGCCCGAGAACGCGATGGACCGGCTTCTGGGTCGCGCCGCCGATCCCAACCGGAAACACCCCCTGTACAATATCAGCCCGTTCACCTTCGAACGCCTCTTGGGCGACCCCGAGAACATCGCGCCTAACCTCGTAGCCTACATCAACGGATTCTCGCCTACAGCACGGGCGATCTTCGAGCGGTTCAAGTTCACCGACCAGATCGAGAAGCTGGACGCCTCGAACCGGCTGTTCACCATCGTCAAGGCGATGGCCGACGTCGACCTGCATCCAGACCGGATCGACAATCTGCAGATGGGCTATCTGTTCGAGCATCTAGTGATGCGCTTCAACGAACAGGCCAATGAGGAGGCCGGCGACCACTTCACCCCGCGCGAAGTGATCCGCCTGATGGCCAACCTGATCTACACGGGGGAGCACGACGTCTACACGCCGGGCATCTTCCGCACGATCTACGACCCGACCTGCGGGACCGGCGGGATGCTGTCGGAATCCGAAAAGTTTATCCTGAGCCAGAATGCCCGCGCCGAACTGGCCCTCTATGGGCAGGAGTACAACGACGAGTCCTGGGCCATCTGCTGCGCCGACATGCTGATCAAGGACGAGGACACCAGCAGCATCGTGCTGGGCGACACGCTGGGCGACGGTAAGACCCGCGACGGGTTCGAGGGTGAACGCTTCCACTACTTGCTCGCCAACCCGCCCTTCGGCGTGGAGTGGAAAGATCAGAAGACGGTCGTTGAGAAGGAGCACAAGGAGTTGGGCTTTTCCGGCCGGTTCGGCGCGGGGCTGCCCGCCATCAATGACGGATCGCTGCTGTTCCTGCAGCATATGATCTCGAAGATGCACCCCTATCACGAGGGGGACGAGGACGCCGTCGGTTCCAAGATCGCGATCGTCTTCAACGGGTCGCCGCTGTTCTCGGGCGACGCCGGGTCGGGGCCGTCGAACATCCGGCGCTGGATCATCGAGAATGATTGGCTCGACGCCATCGTCGCTCTGCCGGACCAGCTCTTCTACAATACCGGCATCTTCACCTACGTCTGGCTCGTCACCAATCGCAAGCCGCTGGAGCGGCGCGGCACAGTCCAGCTGATCGACGGCACGCGCTTTTCCCAGCGCATGAAGAAGAGCCTGAACAACAAGCGCAACGAGATCACCGAAGACCAGATCCGCGAGCTGACCCGCCTGTATGGCGAGCGGCGCGATGGTGCGACGGCGGACGTGCGTATCAACGGCGAGACCGAAACCCGCGTGGTCTCGCGCATCTTCGAGAACCGGGAGTTTGGCTTCCTAAAGGTGACGGTTGAGCGTCCCTTGCGGATGAACTTTGAGGGGACGGCGGAACGCATCGCCCGGCTGGACGACCAGTCCGCCTTCGCCAAGCTGGCCAGTTCGAAAAAGCGCAAGGATGACACGGCGGCGGCGCGCGAGATCGAGGACGGTGAGGGGCAGCAAGCCGCTATCCGCGCAGTGCTCGCTACGCTGGAAGTCAAAGGCCGCTATAAGGATCGGGAGGCGTTCGACGCGGACCTGACCCTCGCGGCCAAACGCGCGGACGTGAAAATTGCGGCCCCGGTCAGGAAGGCGATCTTCGCCGCCTTGGGCGAGCGGGACCCCGACGCTGAAATTTGCCGGGACAGCAAGGGGCGGCCGGAGCCGGACAGCGAGCTGCGCGACACCGAGAACATTCCCCTGCCCGAGGGAACGACCCTGCCGCTACCGATGGACTTCGGGCCGGACAAACCCAATGACAGGCTGGTCACCACGTGCCGGGGCGCGATCGACGCCTATATGGCGCGCGAAGTTCTGCCCCATGTGCCCGATGCCTGGGTCGACTACGACAAGACCAAGGTCGGCTATGAAATCCCGATCAACCGGCATTTCTACGTCTACACGCCGCCGCGCCCGCTGGAGGCCATCGAGGCCGAAATCACTGCGCTGGAGGGTGAGATCGCCGGGCTTCTGAAAGGGTTGGTGGCGTGAGCGACGCATTCGAGCAGCAGTGGCTCGACGGCCTGCCCGCCGATTGGATTGAAAAGCGGGCCGACTTTCTATGCGACCCCTATCGCATCACCGTCGATCCATCGAACTATGACGATGATCTCGTGGCGCACTACTCCATACCCCATGTTCAGGAGACTGGCGGGCCACTAATCGAGCCCGCTAGCGATATCGACAGCACCAAGCTTCTGATCACAGCGCCGACTCTGCTGGTTTCAAAACTAAATCCTCGAAAGCGAACAATCTGCATTGCCGAGCCTCAGGACGGCCTTGTGACTTTAGCTTCGGGTGAATTCGTCGCGATCAAATCTGACGTTATCGACCGCAGATATGCCTACTATCTTTGGTGCAGCGAGAAGGTGACGGATCGCCTTTCGGCGATCGTGCAGTCCGCGACGCGTTCGCATCAACGGGTCAATCCGGCGGACATTCTGAAGTTGCCTTGGAAATGGCCTCCCATCGAAAACCAACGTCGTATCGCGCGGTTTCTGGATGAGAAGACGGCCCAGCTCGACGGGCTGCTCGACAAAAAGCGCGCGCTGCTAGACCGGCTAGCCGAAAAGCGGCAGACCCTCATCACCCGCGCCGTCACCAAGGGCCTGGACCCCGCCGTTCCGACGAAGCCCTCCGGCATCGACTGGCTCGGGGACATCCCAGCACACTGGGAAGTGCTGCCCGTCAAAAGAGTGGCAAAGCTGGAGAGTGGACACACGCCGGATAAGAAAATCGACGCCTATTGGGATGACTGCGAAATCCCTTGGGTATCCTTGAACGACACCGCGATTCTGCGGGCGGCCGACTACATTTCGGACACGACCTACAAGATCAACAAATTGGGGCTCGCAAACTCGTCAGCCCGGTTGCTGCCTGCCCGTGCCGTTGTCTTCACCCGGGACGCGACCATTGGGGAAAGCGCCATCACGACGCGCCCAATGGCAGTCTCCCAGCACATCATCGCATGGCTGTGCGACGAAGACCGTGTCATCCCTGAATATTTGCTCTTCGCCATCTACGGCATGAGAGGAGAGCTCATGAGGCTCACCAATGGCTCGACCATCGGCACTATCGGGTTAGGGGATGTGAAATCCATCCGGATGGCTCTCCCCCCTGTCGCTGAACAGAACGCAATCGTCTCCGCCATTGTTGAAGCGAAGGACAGGCTGGATGAAGTGGTGAACCTGGCACATCGGTCGTCCGCCCACCTGACTGAATACCGCGCCGCCCTTATCACCGCTGCCGTCACCGGCAAGCTGGAGCTCAGCTGATGGTGCGACCGGGGAACCCTTGGGACATTCCTGAATGGCACTCCATCGGTCGGGAGGGGATGCTCGTCCGGCACCTCATCGGCTCCGGTGCGACCGCCTTGGGCCGCGCGAACTATGCTGACAAGACGGGCGAGTACTACACCGCCTTCTTCGGCCTATCGGTAGGGTTGGAGCGGCTGGCCAAGCTCATTCTGGTCGCCGATCACGCCATCTCCAACGGCGGTCAGATGCCCGGTCAGGACGTTGTCCGGAAGTATGGGCACAAGCTGGTCGATCTGATGGGTGCGGCAGACGCGGTCGCGGCAAAACACGCTTTGAAGCTCGATTATCCGCGCCCAACCACAGCTGTCAGCACGAAGATCGTCGAATGTCTCGATGCGTTCGCGGATGCGAGCAGGGGCCGATACGCCAACTTCGCCGCGCTGGGCGACCCCAACCTCGGACAGGACGAGCCCATACGAAAATGGTGGAGCGAGGTCGCCGAACTCATTCTTGCTGAGCACTACCACGGCAAGCCGGTGCAAGAACGGGTCGAAGGGCGTGCCAGAGCGGTAGACGCTCTGATGTCGCCGATCTCGATGGTGCTGCACATCAACGAGACAGGGGATGCAATGCAAGACGTGCTCTCGTCGTCCATCCGCACCGGGCAGACCGATTTGGTGCAGCGGTTCGGTCGCTACTATGCGCTCACCGTTGTGCGCTGGCTGTCCGAGGTTTTCTCGGAGCTATCGCGGTCAGCCGCCTACGGACACGGCATCGATGCGTTCTTCGGGGTCTGGGAATATTTCGACACCTACACCGTCGATGACAGCTTTCTGAAAACGCGCAAGAACTGGCCGTTGACGTGATGGGGCGGGACATTGGCTGGACATACTGAACTAGCGCTCGAGCTCGCCATCGAAGCCGGGCTCATCGGGACCGGCGGCTACCAGAAGCGTAGCCCCTCGGCCTACGACGAGGCGCTGGCGCTGTTCCCCGACGACGTCCTTGGATTCCTGCAGGACACGCAAGGTCCGAAATGGACCCAGCTTGAAGCGCTGCTGGGGGCCAAGACGCCGGCGACGGTGTTGGACAGCCTCGCCAAGGAACTGGAGGTCAAGGGCACGCTGAACGTCCTGCGCCACGGCTTCAAATGCTATGGCAAGTCCTTCCGACTGGCCTATTTCCGTCCCAACTCCGCGATGAACCCTGAAGCGGCCGGGACCTATGCGAAGAACCGACTGACAATAACGCGGCAGGTGGCCTTCAATTCGGTTCTGAAGCGTCCCGTCGGCAAGAACCGGCGCTGCATCATCGACGTGACGATCAGCCTGAACGATCTACCCGTGGCGACGGCGGAGCTGAAGAATGCGCTGACCGGCCAGCGCGCAGCCGATGCCGTGAAACAGTATTCGGAGGACCGCGACGAACGCGACCTGCTGTTCGCCTTCAAGAAGCGCGCTCTGGTTCACTTCGCTCTGGACACCGACGAGGTGTGGATGACCACGCGGCTGAAGGGCAAGGAGACGGTCTTCCTGCCCTTCAACCGGGGCCATAATCACGGCGCTGGCAATCCGCCGGTCGAGGGTAACTGGAAGACCCACTACCTCTGGGACGAGGTGCTGCAGGCCGACAGCCTGATCGACATCCTGCAACGGTTCATGCACCTCGACGTCAAGGAGCGTCAGATCAAGACCGACAAGGGGGTGCGGACGATCAAGAAGGAGGCGATGATCTTCCCGCGCTATCATCAGCTGGATGTGGTGCGAAAACTGATCACCGACGCCGGGACGCACGGTTCGGGCCGGAACTATCTGATCCAGCACTCGGCAGGATCGGGCAAGTCCAACTCCATCGCATGGCTGGCGCACCGGCTGGCCAGCCTGCACGACGCCAACGACCAGAAGGTGTTTCACTCGGTGGTCGTGGTGACCGATCGGCGCGTGCTGGACCAGCAGCTTCAGAACACGATCTATCAGTTCGAGCACAAGACCGGGGTGGTCGAGAAGATCGACGAGAACACGCAACAGCTGGCCCGGGCCTTGTCGAACGGGACGCCCGTGGTCATCACCACCATTCAGAAATTCCCCTTCATCGCCCAGGCCCTGTCGACGTTGGACGCCAAGGGCTCTGGCGTGAAGATCGACACGGCGGGCAAACGGTTCGCCGTGATCGTGGATGAGGCCCATTCCTCCCAGAGCGGGGAGACGGCCACCGCCCTGAAAGGGATGCTGAACAAGGACGGGATCGAGGCCGCTATCGCCGCGCAGATGTCGGACGAAGAGGACGACACCCTATCCGTCGACGCCAAGGCGGCGATGCTGCGCGACGCCCTGAAGCGCGCTCGTCAGCCCAACCTCAGCTTCTTCGCCTTCACCGCTACGCCGAAGTTCAAGACCAAAGTCCTGTTCGACGAGCCGGGGCCTTCAGGCGCATCGCCCTTCCACGAATACACCATGCGGCAAGCCATCGAAGAAGGCTTCATCATGGACG
>JBEBWH010000190.1:0-6273 GCA_040392305.1 Bradyrhizobium sp.
CGCACATGCTGCGGCCAGGCCGCCAGCATGATCGAGGTTTCGACCGCGCCGCCATGGATGCCGTCGCGCACTTCGTCGGCGGAAAATTCCGCTTCGGGCGCGCTGAGGCGATTCCACGATGTCGTCACCGCGAGCATGCCGTGATTGGCGCGCAGCTCCTGGGCCACCAGCATCATCGCGGCGCTGTTGCCGCCGTGGCTCGTCACCATCACGAGCCTGCGCAGGCCGGCGCGGGCCACGCTTTCGCCGATCGCCCGCCAGCTCTGCAGCGCCGCTTCCGGCGGCAGCGTCAAAGTCCCCGGATAGTCGATGTGCTCGGTGGAGATGCCGACCGGCTGCACGGGGAGAAAGGTGACGGGTAGATCATCAGGCAGCCGCGCCCGCACGCGCGCGAGATAGGCTTGCGCGATCATGACGTCGGTGCCGAGCGGCAGATGCGGCCCGTGCTGCTCGGTCGCGGCGAGCGGCAGCACCGCGATGGCGCGCGCGGCGGCGTCGTCCGTCACGTCGGGCCAGTGAATGGCACTCCAGTCGCGATGCAGGGTGGAAGTCATGCGAAACGGTCCATGGCAGGGAATGTAGCCAAAACGATGCGCCGAGGGCAGCGTTTCCTTAAACAAGTTTGGGCGATAGGTTGAGTCCGAAGATATCGTGAGCGAGCGGAGCGGATGCGCTCTCCTTCGCCTGGCGGAGCGGCCGCCCAGACCGTCAAGGGAGAGACTTCATGCGCCGCGCTTTCCTCACGCGAATGCTGCAGGTCGCCGCTGCCCTGATGGTGTCGGGGCTTCCCGCCGCGGCGCAGACGTCCCTCGACAAAGTGTCGTTCGGCACCAACTGGGTCGCCGAAGCCGAGCATGGCGGTTTCTTTCAGGCGGTCGCCGACGGCACCTACAAGGCCTATGGTCTCGATGTGACGATCGTGCCAGGCGGCCCGAACACCAACAATCGCATTCTGCTCGCGGCCGGAAAGCTCGATTTCTTCATGAGCGCGAACTGCCTGCAATCCTTCGATGCGGTCGCCAGCAAGACGCCGCTGGTTGCGGTGGCGGCGATGTTTCAGAAAGATCCTCAGGTTTTCCTCAGCCATCCCGAGGCCAGGGTCAGAACGCTCGACGACCTCAAGCCGCTCACCCTGTTTATCTCCAAGGAAGGAATCGCCGGATACCTCCAGTGGCTGAAGTCGGAGCATGGCTTCAGCGAGGCGAAGGTGAAGCCCTACACGTTCAATGCGCAGCCGTTCATCGCCGACAAGAAAAGCGCCATGCAGGGCTATGTCACCTCCGAGCCCTATGCGGTGGAGAAGCAGGCGGGCTTTCGCCCCGACGTGCTGCTGCTCGCCGACTATGGTTTCGATACCTACTCGACCCTGATCGAGACGCGCCGCGACCTGATCGACAGGAAGCCCGATCTGGTGCAACGTTTCGTCGATGCTTCGATCATCGGCTGGTATAATTACATCTATGGCGACAACGCGCCCGGCAACGCGCTGATCAAGTCGATGAATCCGGACATGACCGATGACGTCCTCGCCAATGCGGTGGCGAAAATGAAGGACCACGGCATCGTGGATTCCGGCGACAGCCTGGAGCAGGGCATTGGCGCCATGAGCGACAAACGCATGGCGGATTTCTTCGACAAGATGGTGCGGGCCGGGGTGGTGCGCGGCGATATCGACTATCGCAAGGCCTATACGCTGCGCTTCGTCAACAAGGGCGTCGGGCTCGATCTGCGACCCAGGATGCAGCCCAAGACGTCGCCCAAGACGTCGCCAAAGACGCCGCCGAAGACGCCGTGATGCCGACCAGTCCGGCCGTCCGCTTCCGTGGCGTCACCAAAAGCTATGAGGGTGGCGTCGTCGCGCTGGGGCCGCTCGACCTCGATGTCGCGCAAGGCGAGTTCGTCTCGCTGCTGGGACCGTCGGGCTGCGGCAAGTCCACGGCGCTGCGTCTCATGGCGGGACTGGCCGCGCCCAGCAGCGGTACGGTCGAAGTCGCGCGCGATTCCTCGCGCCCGGCCGGGCAGGGGATCGGTTTCGTGTTTCAGGAGCCCACTTTGATGCCGTGGGCGAGCGTGCGCGATAACGTCTATCTGCCGCTGCGGCTGTCGCATGCCGCGCCTGCGGCCGCGATGCGGCGGGTCGATCAGGCGCTGGCGCAAGTCGGCCTTGCGGATTTCGCCGCCGCCTTTCCGCGCGAACTGTCCGGCGGCATGAAGATGCGCGTCTCGCTGGCGCGGGCGCTGGTCACCGATCCGGACATCCTGCTGATGGATGAGCCGTTCGCGGCGCTCGACGAGATCACGCGTTTTCGCCTCAACAACGATCTGCTCGCGCTGTGGCGGGGCTTGCGCAAGACCGTCGTGTTCGTCACCCATTCGGTGTTCGAGTCGGTCTATCTGTCGCAGCGCGTGCTGGTGATGACGTCGCGTCCGGGCCGGGTCAGCGCCGGTTTCGAGATCGCCACCGCGGAGCCGCGGACGGAGGCGTTTCGCACATCCGCGGACTACGCAGCCTGTTGCCGCGAGGTGTCGCTCGCCCTGGCCCGCGCCAGCGATGCGGCGGCCACGCCCGAGCGGAGCCTGCGATGAGCGCGCCGGGCCAGTCTCCCCGCCGCGACGGGCGGCTATTGTCCATCGTGCTGCCGGTGGTGGCGCTGGCGGTTAGTATCGTGGCGTGGGACTTGCTGGTGCGTCTCAACGGGCTTCCGCCCTATGTGCTGCCGGGGCCGGGCCTCGTGCTGGCGACGCTGGTGCAGGACTGGGCGATCCTGTGGCAGTCGCTCGTCGTCACTTTGATCACCACCTTCGAGGGGTTCGTTGCGGCGGCGATCGTCGGCATCGCGCTGGCGCTCGCGTTCAGCCAGTCGAAATGGCTGGAATGCTGCCTGTTTCCCTATGCGGTGATCCTGCAGGTGACGCCGGTGATCGCCATCGCGCCGCTGCTTCTGATCTATCTGCCGCAACAGGTCGCCGTCGTGGTCTGCGCCTGGATCGTCGCCTTCTTTCCGATCCTGTCCAACACCACGCTCGGCCTCAAATCGGCCGACCGCAATCTGGAAGGGTTGTTCGCGCTTTATGGCGCGAGCCGCTGGCAGAGGCTGCGCTATCTGCGGCTGCCGGCGGCGATGCCCTATATGCTCGGCGGCCTGCGGATCGCGGGCGGGCTGTCGCTGATCGGCGCGGTGGTGGCGGAGATCGCCGCCGGCGCCGCCGGCTCGGGCTCCGGGCTCGCCTATCGCATTGCGGAATCCGGCTATCGGCTCAACATTCCGCGCATGTTCGCGGCGCTGCTGTTGCTCTCGGCCGCCGGCATTGTCATTTATATGGGGCTGGCGCTGGCGTCGCATGTTCTGTTGCGGCGCTGGCATGAAAGCGCGCTGGGAAAGGACATATGATGGCTGATGCGAATGCGTCCGGAGAGACGATCGATCTTCTGGTTTACGGGCCGGTCAAGCCGGTGATCAACAATGGCTTTCCCGCGCCATTCGTCGCGCATACCATCGAAAGCAAGCACGACCTCTCGCGGCTGCCGAAAGATGTCGCCGGGCGCATCCGCGGCATCGCCGTCACCGGCCTGGTGCCGACCGACAGCACGGTGCTGGCGCAGTTTCCCAAAGCGGAGATGGTGGCGAGCTTCGGCGTCGGCTACGACCATGTCGATTCAGCCTATGCGCGCGAGCACGGCATCATCGTCACCCATACGCCGGACGTGCTGACCGAGGAAGTGGCCGACACCGCGCTCGGACTTCTGATCGGGACCTTGCGCGAGTTCATTCGCGCCGACCGCTTCGTGCGCAGCGGACAATGGGAGAAGGGCGACTATCCCTTGACCAAGGGCTCGCTGCGCGACCGCACGGTCGGCATCGTCGGGCTTGGCCGCATCGGCAAGGCGGTGGCGCGGCGGCTCGACGCGATGCAGGTGCCGGTGGTGTATCACTCGCGCCGCCCGGCGGACGGCGTGTCCTACAGGCACTATCCCGACCTCATGGAGATGGCGCGCGACGTCGATACGCTGATCGTCATCACGCCCGGCGGCGCGGCGACGCGAAACCTGATCAATGCCGACGTGCTCAAGGCGCTGGGACCGCGCGGCGTCGTCGTCAACGTCGCGCGCGGCTCGGTGGTCGATGAGCCGGCGCTGATCGCCGCGCTCAAGGACGGCACCATTCTTGGTGCCGGGCTCGATGTGTTCGCGCAGGAGCCGCGCGTGCCGGATGAACTGCGCACATTGCCCAACGTGCTGCTGCTGCCGCATCTCGGCTCGGCCTCGGTGGTGACGCGCCGGGCGATGGAGCAGCTGGTGGTGGACAATCTCAAGGCGTGGTTCGCGGGCAAGGCGCCGTTGACGCCGATCCCGGAAACGCCGGTCAAGGATCGCGGATGACCGCAGGTCCGCGTCACGTCGCACTGGGGCTTGTCGCCGCCGTCATGTTGGCGGCGGCCGGCGTCCCGCAGGTGCGCGCTCAGGACGCGCAGGCGCTGGTTAGCGACATGGTCGGGCAATGGGAACTGGCCACGGCCGAGCGCAGCAAGACCTGCGTGCTGACGCTCAGCGCCGACAAGGCGGCGGGCGGCATGCGGATCGAGCTCGATAGCGCCTGCGCCGCCGCGCTGCCCTTCACGGCCGCTGTCGCGGCATGGAGCGTCAAGGGGCTCGACATCGTCCGGCTTCAGAACGCCGCCGGCGAGCCGGTGCTCGACCTGACCGAGGTCGAAAGCGGCATCTTCGAGGGCGTGCGCACGGGCGAGGGCGTCTACCTGTTGCAGGATCTGGCGGCCGCGCGCGCGCTGACGCGCTCGATGGATCAGATGATCGGCGAATGGGCACTGATGCGCAGCTCGGGCCGCACGCTGTGCAACATGACGCTGACCAACACCGAGGCGGAAGGCGACAACTTCCGGGTATTTCTCAACGCGGGATGCAGCCCTCTCGTCACCGGCTTCAATCCGGTGATGTGGCGGCTGGAACGCGGCGAGATCATCCTGATCGGAGCCAACGGCCAGTCCTGGCACTTTCAGGCCGACGACAACGCGCGATGGCGGCGCGTGCCGGAGGACGCCGATCCGCTGGTGCTGTCGCGGCAATAGGCCCGCTCAGATCAGCTTCATGCCCTTCATGCTGGCGTGACCGTTCTTGCCGACGATGATGTGGTCGTGCACGGCGATGCCGAGCGGGCCGGCGATGTCGATAATGGCCTTGGTCATCTGGATGTCCGCCTGCGACGGGGTCGGATCGCCGGACGGATGGTTGTGCACCAGCACGATGGCCGACGCCGACAATTCCAGCGCGCGCTTGAGCACCTCGCGCGGATAGACCGGGGTGTGGTCCACCGTGCCGACCTGCTGCACCTCGTCGGCGATCAACTGGTTCTTCTTGTCGAGGAACAGGATGCGAAATTGCTCCTTGTCGGCAAACGCCATCGCGGAGCGGCAATACTCGATCACCGCCGACCACGATGACAGTACGGTGCGCTGCTTGACGCGGCCCTTGGCGACGCGGTTTGCGGTCGCGGCGATCAGCTTGATTTCGGTGATGGCGGATTCGCCGAGCCCGCTGACTTCCTTCAGCCGGCTTTCAGGCGCATGGACGACCTCGGCAAACGACCCGAACTTGCCGATCAGGGTTTTCGCGAGCGGCTTCACGTCGCGGCGGGGCAGGGCGCGGAACAGCACGAGCTCCAGCAACTCATAGTCGCTCAGCGCGTCAGCTCCGGCGCTGCGAAAGCGCTCGCGCAGCCGCTCGCGATGGCCGTGGAAATGAGGGGCCTCGGAAAACCCTGGTGGCGTATCGGAGGACGCAGCCATATCGCCGGGGCGTCTCACACAAATGCGATCGGAACGGAATGACAAGCATGCCGCTCCGATTGCCGATTGCAACCGATTTCACGGCATTCGATCATCATACAGCGATCAGCGGAAGACGGGGTGATCGAGCTTGCCCGGCGACAGCGTGAAAATCTCGACGCCGGTCGCGGTCACGCCGACAGAGTGCTCGAACTGCGCCGAGAGCGAGCGGTCGCGCGTCACCGCGGTCCAGCCGTCCGACAGAATCTTCACATGCGGCTTGCCGAGATTGATCATCGGCTCGATGGTGAAGAGCATGCCGGGCTTGAGCGCGACGCCCTCGCCGGGCCGTCCGGCATGGATGATGTTGGGCTCGTCGTGGAAGATGCGGCCGAGGCCGTGGCCGCAGAAGTCGCGCACCACGCTCATATGCTGCGGCTCGACGAAGCTCTGGATGGCATGGCCGATATCGCCGGTGGTGGCGCCGGGCTT
>JBEBWH010000191.1:0-6229 GCA_040392305.1 Bradyrhizobium sp.
GCGCCTGTCTGTGGAACAGGAGGTCGGTGGTTCGAGCCCACCCAACTGTACCACTTAACCCTTCGATAACGATATCTTTCTCGCCGGGCTGCGCCGCGTCGCCGGTTGCCGCATTCATGCTTATTGTCACGGCCTGCATCGCCGTCATGCACGTCGATCTGTGCAGGCCAAAGTGCTACGAATTCCAGACGCCAAGCGGCCGGCTGGCCGTCGGGCGGTGGCGCCACGACAGTCTGAACGGGGCTGGGTGAAGATGCGCATGCTGGGAGGACAGGCGAGCGATCCTCGGCCCTCGGCCAGAGGACGCAAGCCTCGGAGATGGCGGACGCGGGGAATAGCGCTCCTTGCGGTCGGCATCCTTGCAGCGCTCGCCGGCGTGTTTTGGTATGAGCGCGCCCGCTCCGGCACGCCATCGGTCGAACTGGTTTTTCCGGCCGACGGTGCAGCCGATGTGTTCGCCGGAACGCAGATTCAGGTCGGCTTCGATCGTCCGCTCGGCGCTGCCGCCGAACGCCTGCAAATGAGGCTGACCGATGCCGACGGCGCGCGCGTCAACGGTTCGGTCCGGTTCAACGACAATCTGACGGTGGTGACTTTCACGCCGGCCGCGGCGCTATCGTCGGGGCCGTTCGACGTCCGCGTCCAGCTTGGCGCACGCGAAAAGGTGTGGCGCTTCACCGTGCCCGCCAAGCCTCCGATCAGCGCCGGCGTGGGCGGTCCGATCCTGGTGATCAACAACGGCGCGAACCCGTTCGAGCCGTTCTACGCCGAGATCCTCCGCGCCGAGGGGCTGACGAGCTTTGCGACGGCCGACAGCGAGACGCTTTCCGCAAGGAAGCTCTCCGCACACCGGATTGCCATCGTGACCGGAACGGTCGCGGATTCCGGGCAGGTCGCCGTGATCCGCAAATGGCTGGAGGACGGCGGCAAGCTGATCGCGATGCGGCCGACCGGAGAACTGGCGGCGCTGGCGGGGCTTGAGCCGCCGTCGTCGATCTTGAACGAAGGCTATCTGCGCATCGATACGTCCAATGCGCCGGGCCGGGGGCTGGTCGGCGAGACAATCCAGTTTCATGGGGAGGCGGCCATCACGACCGTCACGCCGGGGACGCGCACGATTGCAACGCTTTATCGCGACGCCGCGACCTCCGCCGATGCGCCCGCAGTGACCATCCGGCGCGTCGGCGATGCCGGCGGCGAGATTGCGGCGTTTACTTTCGATCTCGCGAAATCTGTGGTTCTGACGCGGCAGGGCAATCCCGACTGGTCGGGGCAGGAGCGCGACGGCTCCGATCCGGTTCGCCCGAACGATCTGTTCTTCGGCGCATCGCGGGTCGATCCGAAGCCGGATTTCATCGATCTCGACAAGGTCGCGATCCCGCAGGCCGACGAGCAGATGCGGCTGCTGTCGAATCTGATTGCCCATCTCGCGCGCGACGGCGCGCCGCTGCCCAGGTTCTGGTATTTTCCGCGAGACGCCAAAGCGGTCCTTGTCATGGCGGCCGACGATCATGGCACCGCATCGGGCACGCAGCGATCGTTCGATCGCATGCTGGCGCTCAGCCCCGAAGGCTGCGACGTCGCGAAGTGGGAGTGCCCGCGCGCGACGTCGTGGATGTATGTGACCTCCGGCCTGTCGGACAGTCAGGCGGCGGCCTATATCAAACAGGGCTTCGACATCGGCTCGCATGTCAGCACTTACTGTCATAACTGGTCCGAGTATTCGCTCGACATCACTTTCGCCGACGATCTGCGCAGCTTCCGTCGCAGCTATCCCAGTCTGCCGCCGCAGCAGGGCAGCCGCCTGCATTGCATCGCGTGGAGCGACTATGTCAGCCAGCCGCGCATCGAACGCGCCTGGGGCATTCGCTTCGACATGAATTACTATTACTGGCCGCCGACATGGGTGCGCGGCCGCGCCGGTTTCATGACCGGCTCCGGTCTGCCGATGCGGTTCAGCGACGCCAATGGCGGATTGATCGACGTCTATCAGCAGGAAACGCATCTGGTTGACGAAGTGTTCGCCAGCCTGATCAAGGCGGTGGCCGGCCTGTTCGACCGTGCGCTCGGGCCGGAAGGCTATTACGGCGCGTTCGGCACGCATTACGATTTCAACCACGAGTTCGATGCGCCGCTGATGAAGATGGCGCTGGAGCGAGGCATTCCCATGGTCTCGGCGCAGCAGATGCTCGACTGGACCGACGGCCGCCAGGCATCGACGTTCAAGACCACGGCATGGGCCGACGGCGTCCTGACGTTCGACGTCAAGGCCGATGGGCGGGTGGAAAAATTGCTTCGCGGCATGTTGCCGATGCAGGCGGCGGGGGGCCGGCTGCGCGAAATCCGTGCGCGCGACAAGCAAGCGGTGGTCTTTGCCACCGAAACCATCAAGGGCATCGAATATGCCTTGTTCGATGCCCGCAGCGGGTCTTATCTCGCGATCTATGACGGGCAGGCCCACGGCAACGCGCGATAATGCGTTTTCCGGTTGGGCTGTCGGGCCGCAATGAAATCCTCGATCGCCGGGAACGCTTGGCGCGTGAGACGGTTCACTTCGGAGAGCCGCTGCAAGGGAGCCGATGATGATCCGCACTCTGTTCGTGACGCTGCTTGGCGCCGCCCTGACCGCAGGCGCGGGATATGCTGCCGCACAAAGCCAGAGTCCCGCGGCGGGCAATCAGCCGCCCGCCAAGCAGTCCGCTCCTCCCGAGTCGCCGCAGGCCGCCGGGCATGATGCACAGACCGGCAAGCCCGAGACCGGACCAAGCGCCACCCAGTCGCAAAACCCGTCGACCAGCCACGACGTCGACGACCACAAGACCAAAGCGAAAAGAGAATCCGCGAAATAGGCGCTGCGTCCGCGGCGCGTGATCGCGCCGTGGCAAATGGCGTGTCTGGCGCAATCGTCGGGTCATGATATGGCTTCCGTCTCGAAACGACGGAGCACACCATGACCGCGATCGCCTATATCGGGGCGGCGCTGGCGGAGATCGCCGGCTGCTTTGCGTTCTGGGCATGGTTGCGGCTCGGCAAGAGCATGTGGTGGCTCGTTCCCGGCATCGCGTCGCTGATGCTGTTCGCCTATCTTCTCACCCTCGTCGAAGCCGATGCCGCCGGGCGCGCTTATGCCGCCTATGGTGGGGTCTATATCGCCGCCTCGCTGATGTGGTTGTGGGTGATCGAGAGCACGCGGCCGGACCGATGGGATCTGGCCGGCGCCGCGCTGTGCCTGATCGGCGCGACCGTCATCCTATTCGGGCCGCGCGGATAAACGCGTGGCCGAACGATGCGGGGAACAGAGCATGAATTGTGTGACTCGCGATCCACACTGATCGCCGCCTTACCACCGCTTGTCATGATCGGTGAGGAAGCATCAACATTTATGCTTTTGCGAATCAAAAAACTGATTCACTGTCCGCACTCGAGTCAATTGGGAGACCAGCCAATGAACACGATTGTTTTTGCGTCGCGTAAAGGTGGCTCGGGCAAAAGCACCCTGGCCGCCCATCTTGCCGCGCATGCGCACAAGTCGGCCAAGCCGTGCCTGCTGATCGATGCCGATCCGCAAGGGTCGCTCACGCTTTGGCAGAAGCTGCGTGGCACCAACGAGCCGCCGATCCGCACCGCATCGCGTTCGGTAAGCGAGATTGTCGCGAGCGCGAAGCGCGACGGCTTCGAATGGGTGTTCATCGACACGCCGCCGAACATGTCGGCTGTCGTCGAGGACGCGGTGCGCAATGCGACGATGGCGGTGATCCCGGCGCGTCCCGGTATTTTCGATGTCAACGCCGTGCAGGAGACGATCCTGACCTGCCGTTCGGCGCGCAAGCCCTACGCCGTCATCATCAACGGCGCGCCCGCCATGCGCGATGGCGTCGAAAACCGCATGGTGACCGCGGCGCGAGAGGAACTGGCCAAGTTTCGTGCGCCGGTCTGGAACGGGCAGATCACCAACCGCGCCGATCTGATCCTTGCGCTCAGCCACGGCGAGAGCGCGCGCGAATATGATGCGGCTGGTCGGGCGGCGAGCGAGATCGGCCGGCTGTGGAGCGCGATCGAGCGTTCGGTGAAGGCCATTCGCGGCCTGACCTCCGGCAATGGGGCGATGCACAAGCAGGCCGCCTGACATGGAAACAAAGGCGGCTTTGGTCCGCCTTTCCCGCAAGCGCCGCGGCTTTACGCCGATGGCCTGCATCGACGGATAGCGGAATGACGGACGCCGCGCCCCGAAGCGTGTGGCTCGGCGGCGCATCTGCGCCTTTTGCGCGCTTTTCCCCGTAGACTTGAAGCAAATTGACTCAAAAAAAGCCGGGCTTCAGGAGCCCGGCTTGTACAGTCTTTGGCCAAAACGAGGCCGACACAATCACCTTCCAAGAGGGATAGTTGAACGCTATTGGCTGCTGGAGGAGGGGGACATTTGCAGCCGCAAACGATCAACACACGATCATTATGATCGTTAACCGGAATGCTTCAACCGTAAGGCTCGCATGACTGACATGCGGTCAAAGCGGGCTGCAACTTTTACGCAAGTGTCATCATCGCCCGAACGATGCGGACGCGTGTCGATTAGCTCGGCGCAAAAGCAAGGATGGAAAGCTATGACGGCCAGCGCTGCGCTTTCCCGACGACGAAGTCGCGAAACACCTGAATGCGTGCGACGCTTTTGAGTTCTTCCGGATAGACGAAATACGTATCGAGCTGGATCGAGTCCTCTTCGCCGAAGAGCTGCACGAGGCGGCTGTCTTCCTCCACGAGGTAATCCGGCAGCGCGGCGATGCCGAGCCCCTGCTGGCAGGCGCGCACCAGCCCGATCACATTGTTGACCTTGAAGTAGGGCTCGCGCGGCGGTCCGCCGTTGCGGCCGGCCTCGATCAGCCATTGCCGGTTCTGCAGATGCGGCGGCACATTGGTGTCGCTCAGCATGATCAACCGGTGGTCGTCGAGCTCCTGCAGTGTGCGCGGCGTGCCGAAGCGCTTGACGTAGTCCGGCGCGCAATAGGCATGGAAGCCCATCGAGAACAGCTTGCGCTGGATCAGGTCGGGCTGGGTCGGCTTGCGGGTGCGGATCGCGACATCGGCCTCGCGCATCGAGAGGTCGAGTTCTTCGTCGGTCACGATCAGCGAAATGCGGATCTCGGGGTAGAGCGCGGTGAATTCCCCCAGTCGCGGAATCAGCCAGTGAATGCCGACGCCCGGCGTGGTGGTGATCTTGAGGTCGCCGCTGGGGCGTTCGCGGCTGTCGGTCAGCTTGGCACGCGCCGCCTGCAACTGCATGAAGACGTCGTGCGCGGTGCGGAACAGCAGGTCGCCCTGTTCGGTCAGGATCAGGCCGCGGGCGTGGCGGTGGAATAGCGAAACCGAAAGCTCCTGTTCGAGCGCGCTGACCTGGCGCGACACGGCCGATTGCGACAGCCCGAGTTGCTCGCCGGCATGCGTGAAACTTCCGGCTTCCGCGGCGGCATGGAAAACTTTGAGCTTATCCCAGTCCATATCAGCAGACCTGTAAGAGCGAGGCATGGGCGCTATTCTGCGGCCGCGCGATCGGCCGCGCGCAGATGGATGAAACGTTCAGCCTCAAGTGCCGCCATGCACCCCATCCCGGCGGCCGTGACGGCCTGACGATAGGTCTCGTCGGCGACGTCGCCGGCGGCGAACAGTCCCGGCACGGATGTCGCCGTCGAATGCGGCGCGACGTCCACATAGCCAGACGGCGTCAGCTTCACCTGTCCGGCAACCAGCTCGGTCGCCGGCGCATGGCCGATGGCGACGAAGAAGCCGTCGGCGCGGTGTTCGGTCACTTCGCCGGTCTTGAGGTTCTTCAGCCGGATATGCGTGACCTTCGGCGGATTGTCGGCGCCGCAGATTTCCTCGACCGCGCTGTCCCAGATCACCCGGATCTTGGGGTGCTTGAACAGCCGCTCCTGCAGGATGCGCTCGGCGCGCAGACTGTCGCGGCGGTGCACGAGGGTCACGCGCGAGGCGAAATTGGTGAGGAACAGCGCTTCCTCGACAGCGGTGTTGCCGCCGCCGATCACGAACACTTCCTTGTCGCGATAGAAGAAGCCGTCGCAGGTGGCGCAGGCCGAGACGCCGAAACCCTTGAACCTGTCCTCGGAGGGCAGGCCGAGCCAGCGCGCCTGCGCGCCGGTGGCAAGGATCACGGTTTCGGCAAGGTAGACGTCGCCGGAATCGCAGGTCAGGCGGAACGGACGATGCGCCAGGTCGAGCG
>JBEBWH010000192.1:0-6225 GCA_040392305.1 Bradyrhizobium sp.
CCGTCGTCGAACACGAAGAAAATGTTCATGCCGCCAAGCTCCTCGATGTAGCGGCGCTCGACCGCATCGAGGAACACCACCTGATCGCAGCCGCGGTCGATGGCCTCGGCCTGCGCGCGCAGGCTGGCGGCGTAGTTGCCGCCGCATTTGACCGCGCCGGTGCCGCCGATCGCGGCGCGCGTATAGGTCTCCGACACCCAGATCGACACCGGCGCCGGGCCGCCCTTGAAATAGGAGCCGACCGGCGAGGCGATGACGGCGAAGATGTATTCGGCGGACGGCTTGACGCCGAGGAACACTTCGTTCGCGATCATGAAGGGGCGCAGATAAAGGCTGCCGTCGCCGCCCGGAATCCAGTCGCGGTCGATCTTCACGAGTTGTTCGACCGCTTCGGTGAACACCGCCTCGGGCAGCGGCGCCATCGCCATGCGCTCGGCCGAATTCCAGAAGCGCCGCGCATTGGCGTCGGGGCGGAACAGGTTCACGCCGCCATCGTCGCGCTTGTAGGCTTTCAGGCCCTCGAAAATCTCCTGAGCGTAATGCAGCACCGCGGTGGCCGGATCGAGCGCGAAATTGGCGCGGGCTTCGACGCGCGCGCCATGCCAGCCCTTGCCCTCGCTGTAGCGCACAATCGCCATGTGATCGGTGAAAACCCGGCCGAAGCCCGGATTGGCGAGCTTCTCCGCGCGCGTTTGCGCCGGCGTTGGATTGGTCGCCGCCTCGATGTCGAAATTCAAACAGATCGCGCGATCGATCCTGTCGAATGAAACTCCCATGGGTATCTCCCGCTTTCAGTCGCGATCCGTTACGGCGATTGGCTGGACGCTGGACTTTCAATATGGCTGGTGCCGGTGCCCGCAGCCGCCTCCCGGCTATTGCCGACGGCAGGCTTTTACGGAGAGCACGAACTCCAGTATGTTTGCCGAAAGTCCGCTCGACAATCGCACGGTGAAGAAGTTCAGGCTTTGGCCGCCGGAATGCAAAGACCTGCAATCGGGGCGGCCGGGAGTGACGCTCAAAACGATCTAATATTTCGTCGTCACGATTGTTTTTGTAACATTGGACCTTAAATACGTCAATATGGCTGACATAAATTTCAATGCTGCCGTGCCGCCGGCGCAACCCGGCTCCGCACCGCTGGCGGGCGAGGGCGGCGCCGGCGAGCTGCGCTGGGATATTATCGAACTGCTGTTCTTCGCCTACCGCGATTTCGTTGGCGACGCCGACCATGTGCTGGAGGCGTTCGGGTTTGGACGGGCGCATCACCGCGTGCTGCATTTCGTGAGCCGCTATCCCGGCCTCACCGTCGCGGACCTGCTTCAGGTTCTGCGCATCACCAAGCAGTCGCTCGGCCGCGTGCTCAAGCAACTGCTCGACGAGGGCTATATCGTGCAGAAGGCGGGCGATGCCGATCGCCGGCAGCGCCTTCTTTATGCCACCGCGAAGGGCGAGATGCTGGTGGTGCGGCTCGCCAGCCTGCAGACCGATCGCATCACGCGGGCGCTCGACGGTTTCTCGCCGGTCGAAGCCGAGGCCGTGCGCCGCTTTCTGCGCATGATGATCGATCGAGACGATCCGGATAAGGTGCTGCAGCAGCTGCTCGGCGTCGCGCAGGACCGCAAGAGGGAGCAAGGGTGATCGACGCTGCCGCCACCACGCGCGCCAAGGTTGAGCCGGCCGACGATGCGCCGCATCTGCTGCTGGTCGATGACGACCGCCGTATCCGCGATCTGCTGTCGCGTTTTCTCGCCAATGAAGGCTACCGTGTCACGACCGCGATGAGCGCCGCCGATGCGCGCGCCAAGCTGACGAGCCTCGACTTCGATCTTTTGATCCTCGACGTGATGATGCCGGGGGAGACCGGATTCGATCTCGCGCGCTCGCTGCGCGAGAGCTCCAATGTGCCGATCATCATGCTGACCGCGCGGCACGAGACGGAGGCGCGCATCGAGGGGTTGCAGATCGGCGCCGACGACTATGTCGCCAAGCCATTCGAGCCGCGCGAACTGGTGCTGCGCATCGCCAATGTGCTGCGCCGCCTGACGCCCGCCACGGTGGAGCCGCTGGAGCAGGTGACGTTCGGGCCGTATGTCTATCATCTGGAACGCGGCGAACTGCGCAACGGCGAGGAGGTCATCCATCTCACCGATCGCGAGCGCGAGATGCTGCGCATCCTCGCCAATGCGCGCGGCGAGACGGTGCCGCGGCTCGATCTCACCGGCGGCGGCGGCAACGTCAACGAGCGCGCGGTGGACGTGCAGATCAACCGGCTGCGCCGCAAGATCGAGCGCGATCCCGGCAATCCCTTGTTCCTGCAGGCGGTGCGCGGCATCGGCTATCGCCTCGTGGCGTCACCATGACGCGGCGCGCCGTGGCCTGACATGAGCGTGCTCCACACCGGCCTGACCCTGTTGCGCGGCGCATCCGAGCGCATCTCCGCCGTTACCGGCTGGATGGGCCGGCGCTTCAACAACCTGATGCCGAAAGGGCTCTATGCGCGGGCGCTGCTCATCATCATCGTGCCGATGGTGGTGCTGCAGTCGGTGGTCGCCTTCGTGTTCATGGAGCGGCACTGGAACACGGTGACGCGCCGTCTTTCCACCGCCGTGGTGCAGGACGTCGCAGCGCTGATCGATATCTATGGCGGCTATCCGCAGGACAAGGACCGCACCATGCTGCGCAGGATCGCGCAGGAGCGGCTCGGCCTCGTGGTCGATTTCCTGCCGCCCGCCGACATGCCGGCGCCGGGGCCGAAGCCGTTCTTCTCGCTGCTCGACCAGGCGCTGTCGCGGCAGCTCAGCCGGCAGATCGGCAAGCCGTTCTGGATCGACACCGTCGGGCGCTCCAGCCTGGTGGAGATCCGCATCAAGCTCGATGACAGCGTGATGCGCGTGTTCGCGCAGCGCAGCGCGGCCTATGCGTCGAACTCCGAGATCTTCCTGTTCTGGATGCTCGGCACCTCGTCGATCCTGCTGATCGTCGCGGTCTTGTTCCTGCGCAACCAGATCCGGCCGATCCTGCGGCTGGCGGACGCCGCCGAGAATTTCGGCAAGGGACGCGACGAGCCGAATTTCCGTCCGCGCGGCGCGCGCGAGGTGCGGCGCGCGGCGCATGCCTTCATCGAGATGAAGGTGCGCGTGGAGCGCGCCATCGAGCAACGCACCGCGATGCTCGCGGGCGTGAGCCACGATCTGCGCACCATCCTGACCCGCTTCAAGCTCGAACTCGAACTGATCGGCGACAGCCCCGAGGTCGAGGGCATGCGCCGCGATGTCGACGAGATGAACGCGATGCTGGAGGCCTATCTCGCCTTTGCCCGCGGCGATAGCGGCGAGAACGCGCAGCCGACCGACATGGCGCAGGCGCTGGAGGAACTGCGCAGCGATGCCGAGCGCAACGGCCATCTCGCCACCGTGACGTTCCATGGCCAGCCGATGGTCACGGTGAAGCCCGCGGCGTTCAAGCGCTGCCTCGCCAATCTCGTATCCAATGCCGAGCGCTATGCCGACACCATCGCCATCACCGGCCATCGCGATCACCGCTGGCTGACGGTGACGATCGACGACGACGGCCCCGGCATTCCGCCGGAGATGCGCGAGGAAGTGTTCAAGCCGTTCCTGCGGCTCGACGATGCGCGCAATCAGGACGAGGGCGGCACCGGGCTCGGCCTTGCCATCGCGCGCGACATCGCGCGCTCGCATGGCGGCGAGATTACGCTCGGCGACAGTCCGATGGGCGGCCTGCGCGCCAGCGTGCGGGTGCCGGTATGAGCATGATCCCGAAAAGTGGGAACCGGTTTTCGGACAAGATCATGCTCGAACAAAAACATGGTCCCGCAAAAGGCTGCCCGGAGCTTGACCTGACTGAGGTGGGAGCCGGCTTTTTTTCAGCCCGCCAGTTCGCGCGAGCGTTTCGTCGCCGCCGCTACCGCGCGCGTCATCAGTGGTGGCAGGCCGTCGTCGGCCATCAGCACCGCGAGCGCCGCCGCCGTGGTGCCGTTGGGTGAGGTGACGTTCTGGCGCAGCGTCGCCGCATCGAGGTCCGAGCGATGCAACAGTTCGCCGGAGCCGGCCACGGTCGCGCGGGCGAGCCGCATCGCGAGGTCGGCCGGCAGCCCGGCGGCGACGCCGGCCTCAGCCATGACTTCGGCGAGCAGGAAGACATAGGCCGG
Source organism: Bradyrhizobium sp. (assembly GCA_040392305.1). Taxonomy (GTDB): domain Bacteria; phylum Pseudomonadota; class Alphaproteobacteria; order Rhizobiales; family Xanthobacteraceae; genus PRO6. Next base: position 4,172 of record JBEBWH010000192.1, read on the forward strand.
GCCGGAGCCCGAGACGGCGGTGATGGCGTCGATCAGGCCTTCGTCGTCGATCCACTCCACCGCTCCGGTGGCGCGCAGCAACGCATCGGCGAAGGCGCGCTGGTCCGGCGTGACATTGGCGTCCGGCGCGGCGGCGATGATGCCGCGCCCGATCGCCGCCGGTGTGTTGGGGATGGTGCGCACGACACGGCCGCCGCAAGCGGATGCGATGGTCGCCTTGGTGATGCCGGCCATCACCGACACCACCAGCGTATCGGCGCCGACATAGGGCCGCAGGCCGGGCGCGACCTCGCGGAACACCTGCGGCTTCACGGCGATGACGAGTGCCGCCGCGGCTCCCACCGTCTCGGCACGCGGATTGAGGTGGACGCCGCGCGCGGCGAGCGTGCCGATCTCGGCCGACGGCATCGGCTCGATGACGACAATGCGCGCCGGATCGCAGCCTTGCGCCAGCCAGCCGGTGAGCATGGCGCCGCCCATCTTGCCCGCGCCGGCGAGAACGATGGAGCCCTTGGTGGCGGCGAGGATGTCGGCAAGCGAAGGAGAGGTCATGTGCATGGTCCCGATGGATGGTGCGGACGATGCGCCATGCATAATGCGTTTTCGCGCGCGGGGGAAACCGCTTGCGGGCCGGGCCGAGGAAAGAAGGGTTTTCGTCGCCCCGCTCGGGGACGCGCCGTCGTGCGGCTACGCCTCGCCCATGGTGTCGAACATCGCGGCGCTCATGGCTTCGCTCGCGGTCTTGCCGGCCCAGACCACGAACTGGAACGCGGTGTAGTAGCGCTCGCAGGCATGCAGCGCGCCCGCCACCAGCAGCTCGCACTGGGCCTGCGAGGCGGTCATGCCGTCCGGCAGCAGCAGCGCCTGGCGGTACATCACCATGCCCGACGCCCTCCACAGGTCGAAGTGCCCGACCCAGAGCTGCTCGTTGATCGCCGCGATCAGCCGCTGCGCCTCGGCGCGCCGCGCTTCGGGGATGCGCATCTCGAAAGCGCAGGCCAGATGCAGCGCCTCGATATCGTCCATCCATGTGAAGGCGAGTTCGTAGTCGCTCCACTGACCCTTGGAGAGGATCGTGACCTCGTATTCGCCGGAACGCTCGAACGTCCAGTCGTTCGATGTCGCGATGTCCTCGACGACGGCCAGCGGGCTCAGCCGTGAATCGATGATGATGTCCAGCTGGGACATGCTGTCTGTACCCTGTCCTGTTCTGAGGAAGCGCACACCGTTACCAAACGCCGGGACACGCGCATGACTGTCGCCTGATTTCGCCGCCGTTGCCTTGCTGGCCTCGTTCTGAGGTGCCGGGGACCGGGCGTCGCAAACTGCGCAGGTGAATTGATCAGTGATTTGCAAAAGAGGCGCAACCGCGCCCGAATCCCGTCCACAGGCAAACCGGACGTCATCCACAATTGAGACTGCGGCGAATTGAATCGATCGGCCGTGCGCGGAGAACAAAACGGAATCGGATTCGCGGAATGCGAGTCCCGTTGCTCGTTTTCGACCTGGGAGAGTCCGGCGCGTCAGTCGAACAGGCTGGAGACCGACTCTTCGGCGGCGGTGCGACCGACGGCCTCGGCGATCAGCGCCGCAATCGAGATGGTGCGGATGTTCGGCGCGGCGTGAACGGCCTCGGTCGGCTGGATGGAGTCGGTGATCACCAGCTCCTTGAGGCGTGATCCGCTGATGCGGGCGACCGCGCCGCCCGACAGCACGCCGTGGGTGATATAGGCGGAGACCGATGTGGCGCCCTTGGCGAGCAGCGCGTCGGCCGCGTTGACCAGCGTGCCGCCGGAATCGACGATGTCGTCGACGAGAATGCAGGTGTAGCCCGCGACTTCACCGATGACGTTCATCACTTCGGATTCACCGGCGCGCTCGCGGCGCTTGTCGATGATCGCGAGCGGCGCATTGATGCGCTTTGCGAGGCCGCGCGCGCGCACCACGCCGCCGACGTCGGGCGACACCACCATCACCTTGCCGAGGTCGAAATGCTCGCGGATGTCGCGCACCATCACCGGCGAGGCATAGAGATTGTCGGTCGGGATATCGAA
>JBEBWH010000193.1:0-6201 GCA_040392305.1 Bradyrhizobium sp.
TTTCCGACGCCATGGAAAAGGTGTTCGGCCGCCATCGCGCCGAGATCAAGTCCATCACCGGCGTCTATAAGCGGGAGGTGTCCGCGATGTCCGACAAGGTGGAAAAGCTGCAACGGCTGATCGAGGCGTTCGAGGACGCCGAGGGCCGTCGCCCGCGCATCCTCGTCGCCAAGATCGGGCAGGACGGCCACGATCGCGGCCAGAAGGTGATCGCCTCGGCCTTCGCCGATGTCGGTTTCGACGTCGATATCGGCCCCCTGTTCGCCACCGCCGAAGAGGCGGCGCGGCAGGCGGTGGAGAACGACGTCCACATTCTCGGCGTGTCGTCGCTGGCGGCGGCGCATCTCACGGCGGTGCCGGAATTGAAGGCCGCGCTGAAGAAGCAGGGCCGCGAGGACATCATGGTCATCATCGGCGGCGTGGTGCCGCCGCAGGATTATGATGCGCTGATCAAGGCCGGCGCCGAAGCGATCTTCCCGCCCGGTACGGTTATCGCCGATGCTGCCGAAGAACTGATCCACAAGCTCAATGCGCGTCTCGGGCACGCCAGCGAGGCGGCGGAATAGCGCACGGTTTGCCTGCCGCCTCCGCCCCACGCGTCACGTCCGAGCAAGCCGGGTCCGGCTGCGGGCTCATAGCGACGCTCGACTTGTCGCGGGCGTCCACATCTTCCTATGATCACGAACCGAGAGCAAAACCCGCGGCCCGTTGCTTCGAACAGACGTGAGCAAGAAATGATTCGTATGAGTTCGCCCATGAAGCTGCTCTGTGTCGGCGCCATTGTCGCGATCGCCTCGAGCGCGACAGTGCTCGCCGCCGGGCCCAAGCCGGACGTCGCCGTCAAGACGCAGTATATCGAGGCGAGCGTCACAATCGATCAAGGCATCAAGACCGACACGGCGCTGGCCGAAAACTGTCTCACTGAGGGCAAGCGCTGGCTGGAGAAAAATCGCAAGCAGGCCGCCGGCGAATTCAAATCCTCTCCCGAACTGTTCCGCGACGGTCGCACCTGGACCTTTGAGCGCGAATACGCCCGCACATCCGTGGTTGCGGATCGCTATGTCAGTGTGCTGCGGAGCGATTTTTTTTATACCGGCGGCGCGCACCCCAATCGCGACATCGACACCATTCTCTGGGATCGCACGGCGAACAAGCGCATCAGCATCCGCCCGTTCTTCACCGAGACGGCGGATGGCGGCCCGACCATGAAAGCCATGCTGGCCGGCGTGATCGAATCTCTCGCCAAGGAGAAGAAGGCGCGCGATACGGATACTCCCGGACGCGAATGGGCCAGCAGCCTGTCGCCAAAACTGCTCGGCATCGGCGCCGTCACGCTCGCGCCGTCAACCATCGCAGGCAAGAGCTCGGGGCTCGCCTTTCACTATCCGCCCTACGCCGTCGGCGCTTATGCGGAAGGCTCGTATGACGCCTTTGTGCCGTGGGAGACACTGAAACCCTATCTTTCCTCCGAAGGCGCAGCCATCTTCGCCGGCGACCGGCCGAAATCCGACGAGACAGCCAAGTGAGCAAGTCAGCCGATATCGATGCACTCGCATCGCGCGTGCGCTTCGGCGAGCGCGCGGCGCTGGCGCGCGCCATCACGCTGATCGAAAGCCGTCGCACCGACCATCAGGCGCAGGCGCAGCAACTGGTGCAGACCCTGTTGCCGGACACCGGCCGCGCCTATCGGGTCGGCGTCACCGGAACGCCGGGCGTCGGAAAATCCACCACCATCGACACGCTGGGCATGTATCTGATCGGGCAAGGTCACAAGGTAGCGGTGCTCGCGGTCGACCCGTCATCGGCGCGCACCGGCGGCTCGATCCTCGGCGATAAGACGCGCATGGCGCGACTCTCCACAGAGGAGAACGCCTTCATCCGCCCCTCGCCGTCTTCGGGCACGCTCGGCGGCGTCGCCGCCAAGACCCGCGAGGCGATGCTGTTGTGCGAGGCGGCCGGCTTCGACGTGGTGCTGGTCGAGACGGTCGGCGTCGGCCAGTCGGAAACCGCGGTCTGCGACATGACCGACATTTTCGTCGCCCTGATGCTGCCTGGCGCGGGCGACGAACTGCAAGGCATCAAAAAGGGAATCGTCGAACTCGCCGACATGATCGCGATCAACAAGGCGGACGGCGACAACCTGCCCCGCGCCAACGCGGCCGCCGCGGCCTATCGCGCCGCGATGAAAATTCTCACGCCGCGTTCGGAACACTGGTTTCCGCCGGTGCTGACCTATTCCGGTCTCACCGGCGACGGCATCGGCAAATTCTGGCAAAAGATCGTCGATCATCGCATCGCGATGAAGGCATCCGGTGATTTCGCCGGGCGACGGCGCGCCCAGCAGATCAAATGGATGTGGTCGATGCTGGAAGAGCGGCTGATGATGCGGCTGCGCCGCAACCCCGTCATCCGCGCCAAGGTCAAGGAGATCGAGGCGGCCGTCGCCGATGGCGAACTCACGCCGGCGCTGGGTTCGGAGCACATCGCCGCCCTGTTGCACGCGTGATAACATCGACCGGGATGCATCGCCCGCGCCTGCCGCCGCAAGCCGCCCCTCTCCCCTCGGCTTGCTTTCCCCGCCGAACGGAGCGCCGCCAATGACGATTGACCGCCGCGATCTGCTCAACGCTGCGACGGTAGCCGGCGCCCTGACGCTGGTGGCGCAATCCGCGCAGGCCGCCCCCCTTCCCTCGACCCTCGGACGCGAAGGCGCACGCTACGGATTACGCGGCGACACCAGCGAGGACCAGACCAAGGCGCTGCAGGCGGCGATCGACGATGCCGCCCGCACGCGGGTGCCGCTCGCGCTGGCGCCAGGCATTTATCGCTCTGGTCCGCTCCGCCTGCCCGACGGTGCGCAGATCGTCGGCGTGCGCGGCGCGACGCGACTTGCATTCACCGGCGGCGGCGTCTCATTTCTCGGCAGCGAAGGCGGCAACGCCATCGTACTCGCCAATCTCGTCCTCGATGGCCGAGGCATCGCGCTGCCGGTGCGACATGGCCTTGTGCACTGCCTGCGCGGGCGCGACATCCGCATCATTGACTGCGACATCGTCAATAGCGGCGGCAACGGCATCTGGTTCGACGACGTGTCGGGAGAGATCCGCGGCACCGCCATCAGCCGCACCGCACGAACAGGAATCGTTTCGTTCGACGCCCAGGGACTGCTGGTGGCGCAGAACGTGATTATCGATGCATCCGATAACGGCATCGAGATTCTACGCCACACCATCGGCGACGATGGCACGCAGGTGATCGACAACCGTGTCGAGAACATCAAGGCCGGTCCGGGCGGCACCGGCCAGTACGGCAATGGCATCAACGTATTCCGCGCCGGCAACGTGATCGTGCGCGGCAATCGTATCCGCGATTGCGACTATTCGGCCGTGCGCGGCAACTCCGCCTCCAATATCCAGATCACCGGCAATAGCGTGAGCGATGTGCGCGAGGTCGCGCTCTATTCCGAGTTCGCGTTCGAGGGCGCGATCATCGCCAACAACACCGTGGACAAGGCGGCGATGGGCGTCGCGGTCGCCAATTTCAACGAAGGCGGACGCTTGAGCGTCGTGCAGGGCAACATCATCCGCAACCTGCTGCCGAAGCGTCCCATCGCCACCGCGCCGGATGACGCCGCCGGCATCGGCATCGGCATCGAGGCCGACACGACGGTGTCCGGCAATGTCATCGAGAACGCGCCGTCATTCGGCATTCTGGCCGGCTGGGGCAAATATCTCCGCGACGTCTCGATCACCGGCAACATCATCCGCAACAGCGCATTCGGGATTGGCGTATCCGTGGTCGACGGCGCAGGCACGGCGCTGATCGGCAACAACCTGATCGCGCAGGCCAGCCGCGGCGCCGTCGTCGGGCTCGATCACGCGCTGCCCATCACCGGAGACCTCACGCGGGAGGGAGCCTCACGCCTGCCGCAGATCGTGCTCGCCAGCAACGTCGTGCGATAGAAACGAAATCGGCGGCAACGCTGCCCGCATCGGCGCGGCGCCATTCGCGGCGCACGATGCAGCGCGCGGCAGCAGCGATGGATATGACCGCTCTCCCGCCCCCGTCGGCGCGGATGGCGCAAGCAGCGACCACGCCTCGACGGCGATCTCGGCCTCGCGAATATTCTCGGCAAGCGCCGCCTCGGTATAGAACCGCTGCCAGCGTCCGCTATCGCGAAGTTCGGTGAGGTAAACCAGCCGCCGCTCTGCAAGCAGACGCCAACGTGTGACGATATTGCGGCCCAGCACTGTTTCCGGTCGATGTGTCATGGCAAAATCCGCAAGAGGGGAAAAAGACACAGACGCAACGACAAACGAATCAGTCGTCTATTTTTTGCCACATTTTTCCCGCGCTCGCCAGAGTCTCCGCGATGATGTTCCCTGACTGCATCAGGCGCACGGGATCACCGCCGCAAGCGGCGCGGACAGGCAACACGGTTTTGAAATAAAGAGACCCGCCCGGGGGGACAACCGGGCGGGTCGAGCCATATGGCGCCGGGGTGGATGGGCGCTCGCGCCGATACGGCTTGAGAGGGGTCTGCATCCCTCCCTCATTGGTACGAACGAGCACGCAGGAAGTTCAAAACTCGGACGGGATTTTTTAAATCGGGCGAATGCAACGCCGTCAGAATAGTCGCCAACCGATCACGAATGCCTGGGCGACCAGAACGAGCAGCGCCAGACCTGCGGCGACAGCCAAAGTGCGCGGTGACAAGCTCGATACAAAGCGCGCGAACAGTCCGGAGGGCTTCAACCGGCGGGGCGGCTCGGCCTCGATCGCCGCGAAAAGCTGATGTAGCGCACGCGACGACGGCGCCCCGAGGCTATCGTGCAACATGATGACTTCGTTGTATTCTTCCTGAATCGACGCGCGTTCCCGCGCCAGGCCGGGGTTATTTGCCAGGGCCGCCTCGACCCGCTGCGCCTCGACCCGGCTCAGCATACCGGTGACGTGCCACGGCAGCAGCATCTCGATTTCGTCTCGCTGCTCGACGGAATCTCGCCGCGCTGTCACAATCATGGTCATCCCGTCTCCGCCCCGCTGCAGACCCAACCGCCGCTCGTAAAAAACATGACCCGTGCTGAAGCCGCCGACGCCAATGACCGAGTTCCGCGCCTGGGCTCGAGCAGGGCCGCGGGGAGCAGCCCGACAATCGCAAAGCCGGCGTGGACGGCAGCACTTTAGACCTGAGCATTTCACATATCTGTCGGAGGTCCAGCGGCGAAGGTTCGAACGGCTGTTATAAAATTTGTTGGAATTGCAATGAACGCCGGTCGCCGAGCCAATCACGCACGGAACCCGCACCGCCACGTTTTTGCCCCAACAGCCAAAACATTCCCCATGTTTCGCCGCTCTATGAACAACCCGCGGCTGTTCAAGAAGCGGGGGCGGGCAGACGGGAGAATGCCATGCACATCAAAGCGATCTGGCGCCTGGCCTTGATCATCGCCGCATGCTTTTGGATAGGCCAGACGACATCGACGACCGCGCAGGCGCAAGGCGCGGAAGCCCACTCTTCCGCCCAGTCTCCCGGGACGCCGATCGTCTTGAAGAAATATACGAAGCGTCATAGCCGACATGCGCGACGTGCAAATGCCCGGAGCCGCAAGAAGGTCGTTCAGACAAAACCGCCTGCCGACAATCGGACAGCGAAAGACAAGACGACCATAGAGGCCAAGACGATGGATGCGACGGCGGCCGCGCCGATGGCGCCCGATCTGCTGGCCGGCAGCACGGCCGCAACCCTGGTCGGCGAACGCACGCTCTCACCGTCGATCGCCAATGCGCGCGCTCAGCTTGAGGGCGACACCACGATCAGCCCGCCCCCGACGCCCGATGCGCCGGCGATGACCCCTGCGCCCGCCGTAGCGGTGACCGATGCAACCGCATCGCCACCGATCGCCGGCAGCGGCAACTCCGGGCCTGTGGAGGCGGCCACGCCTCCCACTGCGGCAGCGAACGTTACGGCCCATGCCACGGCAGCCCAACCGCCGACGCAAACGCCAGGCCATGCCGCCCCCTCCCCCACTCCTCGCTCAGCCGCAACCACGACCGTTGGCCAAACCGAAGCAAGCGCGACCGGCAGCGACACCTGGAGCCGGACGTCGCTGATCGGAAAGATATTCGTGGCCTTCGGCGGGCTGCTGACGCTTGCCTCCGCAGCGCGCCTGTTCATCGCCTGAATTCGCGGCCGTGAAA
>JBEBWH010000194.1:0-6191 GCA_040392305.1 Bradyrhizobium sp.
TGCCGGCATCATTTTTACGTTGATGTTCTTGCAGCATTTGTGGTGGTTTGGCAGCTAAAGTCGTCTTGACGAGGTGGCCGGGCGTGAGGCCATGGTGGCCGCCATGCGGCATCGAGAACGCACGCTGATTCCGGTTGCCACGAGGCAAATCCGAGGAGGGAGAAACGTCATGTCGGTTCGTTTCAGGAGTTTGATGCAGGTTGCCGCGGGGGTCGTCGCGGCCGGGCTGCTGTCCGGCGCCGCCGTCGCACAGGAGACGGTCAAGATCGGCCTGATCGTGCCGATGACCGGCGGGCAGGCCTCGACCGGCAAGCAGATCGACAATGCGGTCAAGCTGTACATGCAGCAGCACGGCGACACCGTCGCCGGCAAGAAGATCCAGGTGATCCTCAAGGACGACGCGGCGCTGCCCGACAACACCAAGCGGCTGGCGCAGGAACTGATCGTCAATGACAAGGTCAACGTCATCGCCGGCTTCGGCGTGACGCCGGCGGCGTTCGCCGCCGCGCCGCTGGCGACGCAGGCCAAGGTGTTGCAGATCGTGATGGCGGCCGGCACCTCGATCATCACCGAGCGCTCGCCCTATATCACCCGCACCAGCTTCACGCTGGGGCAATCCTCGATCATCATCGGCGACTGGGCGGTGAAGAACGGCATCAAGAAGGTGGCGACGCTGACCTCCGATTACGCGCCGGGGCATGACGCGCTGAAATTCTTCAAGGATCATTTCACGGCCGGCGGCGGTGAGATCGTCGAGGAGGTCAAGGTGCCGCTCGCCAACCCGGACTTCGCGCCGTTCCTGCAGCGCATGAAGGATTCCAAGCCGGACGCCATGTTCGTGTTCGTGCCGGCCGGGCAGGGCGGCAATTTCATGAAGCAGTATGCCGAGCGCGGCCTCGACAAGAGCGGCATCAAGGTGATCGGGCCGGGCGACGTGATGGACGACGACCTGCTCAACGGCATGGGTGATTCCGCCATCGGCGCGGTGACGGCCCATATGTATTCGGCCGCGCATCCCTCGCAGATCAACAAGGATTTCGTCGCGGCCTACAAGAAGGCCTATGGCCAGCGCCCCGGCTTCATGGCGGTCGGCGGCTATGACGGCATCCACCTGCTCTATGAGGCGCTGAAGAAAACCGGCGGCAAGGCCGACGGTGACTCCCTCATTGCGGCGGTGAAGGGCATGAAGTGGGAGAGCCCGCGTGGGCCGATCTCGATTGATCCGGAGACCCGCGACATCGTGCAGAACATCTACATCCGCGAGGTCAAGAAGGTGGACGGCGAACTCTACAATGTCGAATTCGCGACCTTCGAGGCCGTCAAGGATCCCGGCAAGACCAAGAAGTGAGGGGAACGACGGAGAGGTCCCTCCCCATCAGGGGAGGGGGCTGGCGCGGCCTTCAACAACGTCATGCCCGGCTTTGTGCCGGACATCCATGTCCTTCTTTGTTTATCTGCGACAGAAAAGACGTGGATGGCCGGGACAGGGCCCGGCCATGACAATGGCATGTCCCGTCTACGATCTGCGGAACCCCTTGGCTGGATAGGGCCGACATGACCACCTTCCTCACCATCCTGTTCGACGGCGTGGCCTACGGCATGTTGTTGTTCGTGCTGGCGAGCGGACTTGCGGTCACGCTCGGGCTGATGAATTTCGTCAATCTCGCCCATGGCGCGTTCGCGATGTTCGGCGGCTATGTCTGCGCCGTGCTGGTGAACCAGGCCGGCATTCCGTTCTTCGTCGGGCTGCCGATGGCGTTTCTGGCGAGCGCGCTGGCCGGCGTGGTGGCGGAGTGGACGCTGTTTCGCCATCTCTATCGCCGCAGCCATCTCGATCAGGTGCTGTTCACCATCGGCTTCGTGTTCATGGTGGTGGCGGCGACCGACTACGTCATGGGCTCGTCGCAGGTGTTCATCAATCTGCCCGATGCGCTGCAGGGGCAGATCAACCTGTTCGGCGTCGGCATCGGCCGCTACCGGCTCTTGATCATCGTGATCTGCGGCCTGCTGACGCTGGCGATCCAGTGGACGCTGGCGCGCACGCGCTTCGGGGCGCGGCTGCGGGCGGCGGTGGACGATCCGCGCGTCGCGGGCGGGCTCGGCATCAACGTGCCGCAGGTGTTCGCCTTCACCTTCGCGTTCGGCTGCGGGCTTGCCGGGCTCGGCGGCGCGCTCGGCGCGGAAATCCTCGGGCTCGACCCGTATTTTCCGCTCAAGTTCCTGATCTACTTTCTCATCGTCGTCACGGTCGGCGGCTCCTCCACCATCACCGGGCCGTTCCTGGCGTCGCTGGTGCTCGGCATCGCCGACGTCGCGGGCAAGTATTACGTGCCGAAGCTCGGCGCTTTCGTGATCTACACACTGATGATCGTCATCCTGATCTGGCGTCCGCAGGGCCTGTTCGGCCGTGCGGCGGTCCGTTGAGCGCGCCATGACCGGGCCGTCCCTCATCGCGCAGAATGCCGGCCGCGTCGGACGCTGGCGCTGGCAGGAGCTGGTATTTTGGCTGCTGGTGGCGGCCTGTTACTTCGTCTTTCCCAACCGCTACCTCATCCTCACCGAGATCGCGTGGCTCGCGCTGTTCGCGCTCTCGCTCGATCTCATCATGGGCTATGCCGGCATTGTTTCGCTCGGACATGCGGCCTTCTTCGGCGTTGGCGCCTATGGCGTCGGGCTGCTCGCCAAGCACGGCATTATCGAGGAGCCGGTGATCGCGCTGGTCGTTGCGGGGCTGATGGCGATGGTGCTCGGCTTCGTCACCAGTTTCCTCGTCATTCGCGGCACCGACCTGTCGCGGCTGATGGTGACGCTCGGCATCGCGCTGCTGCTGCGCGAACTCGCCAACCGCTTCTCCGACATCACCGGCGGTTTCGACGGGTTGCAGGGCTTCACCATCGCGCCGGTGCTCGGGCTGTTCGAGTTCGACATCTTCGGGCGCGTCGGTTTCGTCTACTGCGTGGTGGTGCTGTTCGTCATGTTTCTCGGCGCGCGCCGCCTCGTCAACTCGCCATTCGGGCTGTCGTTGCGCGCCATTCACAACAATCCGCTGCGCGCCGCCGCGGTCGGCGTGCCGGTCAACCGGCGGCTGATTGCGATCTACTCCATCTCCGCGTTCTATGCCGGTGTCGCCGGCGCGCTGTTCACCCAGACCACGGCGCTCGCCTCGCTCGACGTGTTCTCGTTCGAACGCTCGGCCGACCTTCTGCTGGTGCTGGTGATCGGCGGCGGTGGTTATCTGTATGGTGGCATCATCGGCGCGGTGGTGTTCAAGATCCTGCAGGAAATCTTCTCCACCATCACGCCGCAATACTGGCAGTTCTGGATCGGCTTCGTGCTGGTCGCGATCGTGCTGCTCGGCCGCGACCGCATGCATCGCTGGGTGATGTGGGGGGCGGATTTCCTGCTGCGCCGCCTTGGCCTGCGGAAATCGTTCGGCGACGATGGAGCGCGGCCATGAGCTTCGCGCTGGAAACCATCGGGTTGCAGAAGCATTTCGGCGGGCTGCATGTCACCCGCGATCTGTCGCTGCGGGTCGCGCGCGGCGCGCGGCATGCGCTGATCGGCCCCAACGGCGCGGGCAAGACCACCGTCATTAACCTGCTGACCGGTGTGCTGCGGCCGGATAGCGGCCGTATCCTGCTCGAAGGCGCCGACATCACCGCACTGCCGGTGCATCGCCGCGTGCGGGCCGGGCTGTCGCGCACGTTCCAGATCAACCAGCTCTATCCGGAACTGACGCCGCTCGAAACCATCGGCCTTGCGGTGTCGGAGCGGCTCGGCCATGGCGGCGACTGGTGGCGGCGGCGCGGCACGCGCGGCGAGGTGAACGACGAGATCGCGCGGCATCTCACGCATTTCCATCTCGACGACGTCATGAACGAGCGCACCGTGACGCTGCCCTACGGCAAACAGCGGCTGCTGGAGATCGCGCTCGCCATCGCCGCCGGCCCGCGCGTGCTGTTGCTCGACGAGCCCGCCGCCGGCGTGCCGGAGAACGAGCGCCACGACATTCTCGCGGCTGTCGCGGGCCTGCCGCGCGACGTCACCGTGCTGTTGATCGAGCACGACATGGACCTGGTGTTCTCCTTCGCCGACCGCATTTCGGTGCTGGTCAATGGCGGGCTTCTGGTCGAGGACGTGCCGGACGTCATCGCGCATGATCCGCAGGTGAGGGCAGTTTATCTCGGCGAGGCGCAGGATGCGTGACCTGCTCGTCATCGACGATCTGCGTGCCGGTTATGGCGAGGCGGTGGTGCTGCCGCGGTTTTCGCTGCGCGTGCGGGAGGGCGAGGTGCTGGCGCTGCTCGGCCGCAACGGCACCGGCAAGACGACGTTGATCAACTCCATCGTCGGCGTGACGCGGCGCTTCGACGGTCGCATCGCGCTCGATGGCGCGGACATCACGCGGCTGCGCGCCGACCAGCGCGCCCGCGCCGGCATCGGCTGGGTGCCGCAGGAACGCAATATCTTCCGCTCGCTCACCGTCGAGGAAAACATGAGCGCGGTGGCGCAGCCGGGCGATTGGACCGTGGAGAGGGTCTATGAGATGTTTCCGCGCCTCGCCGAGCGACGGCGCAATTTCGGCAACGAACTGTCCGGCGGCGAGCAGCAGATGCTGGCGATCGGTCGCGCGCTGATCCTCAATCCGAAAATCCTGTTGCTCGACGAGCCGACCGAGGGACTTGCACCGATCATCGTCGATGAATTGCTGGCGGCGCTCGGGCGCATCACGCGCGCGGGCGGCGTCTGCGCCATCATCGTCGAGCAGAATGCACGAAAGATTCTCGGCCTCGCCGACCGCGTTGTGGTATTGGAGCGAGGCGGCATTGTGCACGACGCGACGAGCGCGGCGCTGAAGGCCGACCCGTCGGTACTCGAACGCTTTCTCGGCGTGTCGGGCAGCGGTGCGCTGCGGGCGCGTTGAGTTTGTGGACCATCTGGGAGAACTCCAATGCAGAGAACAAAGCCGCCATTCCGCGCCGATCATGTCGGAAGCCTGTTGCGTCCGTTCCGCGTCAAGGATGCGCGCGCCAAGCTCGCTAAGGGCGAGATCAGCGCCGATGAACTGCGGCGCATCGAGGATTCGGAAATCGAGAAGGCGGTGTTCAAGCAGCGCGAGGTCGGGCTGAGGCTCGCCACCGACGGAGAATTCCGTCGCTCGTGGTGGCATTTCGATTTTCTCGCGCATCTCACCGGTTGCGAGCTTTATCAGACCGAGGGCATCAAGTTCGCCGGCGTGGTGACGCGTGGCGAGAACATCCGCACCAACGGCCGTATCGACTTTCCCGACGATCATCCGATGCTGGCGCATTTCAAGTTCCTCAAGGACAAATGCGCGCCGCTCGGCGTCACGCCCAAGATGACCATTCCTTCGCCGGCCGTGCTGCACTTCCGCGGCGGCCGCAAGGCGATCTCCAGCGAGGTCTATCCGGAACTAGGACCGTTCTTCGAGGATCTCGGCAAGGCCTACCGCAAGGCGGTGAAGGCGTTCTACGACGCCGGCTGCCGCTATCTGCAGTTCGACGACACCGTATGGGCCTATCTCTGCTCGCAGGACGAGCTGAACAAGGTGCGCGCGCGCGGCGAGGAGGTCGACGGCCTGCAGAAGATCTATGCCCGCGTCATCAACTACGCCATCGCCGAGCGTCCCGCCGACATGACCATCACCACGCATGTCTGTCGCGGCAATTTCCGCTCGACCTGGATTTCGTCCGGCGGCTACGAGCCGGTGGCCGAGACGCTGCTTGGCGGGACCAATTACGACGGCTACTTCCTCGAATACGATTCCGACCGCGCCGGTGGTTTCGAGCCGCTGCGCTTCCTGCCCAAGGGCGACAAGGTCGTCGTGGTCGGCGCCGTCACCTCGAAGTCCGGCCAGCTCGAAAGCAAGGACGACATCAAGCGGCGGCTCGACGAGGCCTCGAAATTCGCGCCGCTTGAACAGCTGGCACTGTCGCCGCAATGCGGCTTTGCCTCGACCGAGGAAGGCAACGTGCTGACCGAAGACGAGCAGTGGGCCAAGCTGCGCCTTGTTGTCGAGACCGCCGAAGAGGTGTGGGGCCGGTAAGGCGGCGCGGCATGGTGCGCGTCGTGCGCCGGGCGGCGTTATGGAGCGGGGCGGTTGTCTGGGCAATCATCGCCGGGGCGGCGCCCGCTGCCGCACAGGCCGGGCACTGGATCGGCGACTGGCA
>JBEBWH010000195.1:0-6150 GCA_040392305.1 Bradyrhizobium sp.
ATGATGGGGCTGTCGATATCGCGCAGCTTCGGCCAGTCGAACGCGCCGCCGAGCAGCGGCGCGCCGCGCCGTGCCACCATGCGATAGCCGACGAAGGTGACGGCGATCGCACCCGCCATCACGAAGGCGAGCGAGGGGTCCCACGTCCCGAACAGGTCGAGGAAGTTCTGCACCTTGGCCGGATCGGCCATGCCCGACACCACGAGGCCGAGCCCGAACAACAGACCGATGCCGAGATTGATCACGAACGCCATGGTTCAGCCTCCGAACACGTGACGCAGCAGATAGACGGTGACGAAGCCGGTGGCCATGAAAGTCAGCGTCGCCACCAGCGAGCGCGGCGCCAGCCGCGACAGGCCGCAAACGCCATGGCCTGAGGTGCAGCCGCTGCCCCACACCGCGCCGAAGCCGACGAGCAGCCCGGCCGCCGCCATCAGCGGCAGGTTGGCGGAGACGGTCTGTGCCACCGCATGGCCGGTAATGGCCATCGCCGCCAGCGGCGCCAGCGCCAGCCCGGCGACGAAGCCGAACCGGCTGAGCGTCGCATTGTCCTGATACGGCGGCAGCAGCCGCGCCGCGATACCGCTGACGCCGGCGATGCGGCCCTGCAGCGCCAGCAGCAACACCGCCGCGGCACCGATCATCAGGCCGCCGACGAGAGAAGCGACGGGAGTGAATTCAGTCATCGATCATCCTCCGTGAAATGGCGTCCGCCGCGGCGACATGCCCGAACGCACCGCTGTCATGCCTTGCTCTCATGTTTTGCCGCCGCGCGGCGCGCAGAACAGCCGGTGCATGGTGGTGATGAAGGTTTCGACGCGCGGATCGGCGAGCCGGTAGAACACCGCTTTTCCCTCCTTGCGGCCGACGATCAGCCCGGCCTCGCGCAGGCCGGCGAGCTGCTGCGACAATCCCGGCTGGCGGATGCCGAGCAGGTGCTCCAGCTCGCTCACCGAGCGCTCGCCATCGACCAGCGTGCAGGCCACCAGCAGGCGGTCGGCATTGGCGAGCGTCTTGAGAAAGCCGGTCGCCTCCTCGACCTGTTCCTGCATCGCGCGCGCGAACGGAGTCAGGGTGTCCTGCGTCATGGTCAGTCCCAGGCCGCGCCGCCGAGTCGGTCGAGCGGGATCTTCAGATAGCGCCGTCCGTTCGCCTCGGGCATGGGCAGCCGGCCGCCATTGGTGTTGATCTGCAAGGCGTGCAGGATCAGCTTCGGCATCGGCAGCGTCCTGTCGCGGGCGTTGCGCGCCTCGACGAATTCCGCCTCGGTGCGGTAGCGCGAGATGTGAATATTCTCCGCCTTCTGCTCGGCGACGGTGCTTTCCCACAGCGCCTCGCGGCCGCCGGGCTGATAGTCGTGGCCGGTGAAGATGCGCGTTTCGTCCGGCAGCGCCAGAATGGCCTGGATCGAACGCCACAGCGTCGCGGCATCGCCGCCGGGAAAGTCGGCGCGCGCGGTGCCGCTGTCGGGCATGAACAGCGTATCGTGGACGAAGGCGGCGTCGCCGGCGACATAGGTGATCGACGCCAGCGTGTGGCCGGGCGAGAACATCACCCGCACCGGAATATCGCCGATGGCGAAAGTGTCGCCATCCTCGAACAGGCGATCCCATTGCGAGCCGTCGGTGGCAAAGTCGCTGAAGTTGTAGATGTCTTTCCACAGCTTCTGCACGTCCTTCACCCTGGCGCCGATCGCGGTCGGAGCACCGGTCTTGCTCTTGAGGTAGTCGGCGGCGGAGAAGTGATCGGCATGCGGATGGGTGTCGAGAATCCAGGCGACGTCGTAGCCCTTGCCGGCGATGAAGGAGAGCATCCGGTCGGCATGATGCGTGGCGGTCGAGCCCGACTTCTCGTCGTAGTCATGCACCGGATCGATGATCGCACACACTTTCGCCGCCGGATCGGCGACGACATATTGAATGGAGCCGGTGCGCTTGTCGTAGAATCCGGTCACTTCAGGGGTCGCTGCCATCGGCGTGATCTCCTCGCACGTTGAAGGGGCGCAACCTCGAAGCGGCCGCGCGCCAGGTAAAGGAAAGTGTGCTGCCGTCTTCCTACCAATACTTGCGATTTATTGCAATCAAAAAATCTTAATTATCGAAGTAACGCCGTTACGGCGACGCGGAAAGGCCTTGGCCATGCCCGGAAAATCGGCCATGTCTCGGCCATGACAGAGCAAGCCACACCCCGTCTGGGAGCGATGATCGTTCCCGTCACGCTGTTCCAGCAGAACTGCACGCTGCTGTGGAACGAGGATAGCAAACGCGCCGTCGTGGTCGATCCCGGCGGCGACGTGCCGCAGATCCAGGCCGCCATCGCCAAGGCCGGCGTCACCGTCGGCGAAATCTGGCTGACGCATGGCCATATCGATCACGTCGGCGGCGCGGCCGAGCTGCGCGAGGCGCTCAAGGCGCCGATCGTCGGCCCGCATGCCAACGATAAATTCCTGCTCGACAATGTCGTCGCCAGCGGGGCCAATTTCGGCATCACCGGCGTGCGCGACTTCGCGCCCGACCGCTGGCTGGAAGAGGGCGATACGGTGACGCTCGACGACGCCGTGTTCAACATCTTCCACTGCCCCGGCCACTCACCGGGCAGCGTGGTCTATTTCAACGACGCGCTGCGCTTCGCGCTGGTCGGCGACGCGCTGTACCACGGGTCGGTCGGGCGCACCGCCCTGCCCGGCGGCAGCCACGCCACGCTGATCGATTCGATCGAGAAGAAGCTGCTGCCGCTCGGCGACGATGTGCAGTTCATCTGCGGCCACGGCCCCGGCAGCACCATCGGCCATGAGCGCCAGAGCAATCCGTTCCTGACCGGCGCGGCGTAACGCGCGACCCGCGTTGCCGCATCGAAACGAAAATGGCCGGTACGAAGCCCGGCCAGCTTATCCGCCTCTCGACGGAATCAGAAGCAGAGCTCCATATCCTTTATTTTAACGCGTTTTCTTCACGCGAACCAGTTTCCACTTCGCTCGAAAACGCTTTAGCCCCACGGCCCGCGCCGGCGCGGAGCCGCGCCGCCCCATGGACCGTGCGAAGCGCCGCCCGCGGGCGCGGCGCTCATCGTCATGTCCGCGCCGCCGAACTGCCGGGACAGTTCCTGCAACGCACGGATGCGGTTCTCGGTCGCCGGGTGCGTCGCGAACAGATTGTCGACGCCGTGACCCGACAGCGGGTTGATGATGAACATATGGGCCGTCGCCGGATTGCGCTCGGCGGCCGGGTTCTCGATGCGCTGCGCGCCGCCGGCGATCTTCGAAAGCGCCGAGGCAAGCCACATCGGCTGGCCGACGATGCGCGCGCCGAGATCGTCGGCGGCGTATTCGCGGGTGCGGCTGATCGCCATCTGCACCAGCATCGCGCCGAGCGGCGCGAGGATCATCATCGCCAGCGACCCGATCAGGCCCGGGCCGTTGTTGCCGCGGTTGCCGCCGAAGAACATGCCGAACTGCGCCAGCATCGAGATCGCGCCGGCGATGGTCGCGGTGATGGTCATCAACAGCGTGTCGTGATTCTTGATATGCGCCAGTTCGTGGGCGATGACGCCGGCCAGCTCCTCGCGCGTGAGCGAGCCCATCAGCCCGGTCGTCACCGCAACCGCTGCGTTCTGCGGATTGCGGCCGGTCGCGAACGCATTGGGCTGCGGGTTGTTCATAACGAACACGCGCGGCATCGGCAGCTCGGCGCGACCGGCAAGGTCGGCAACGAGCCGCACCAGATCGGGCGCCGAGCGCGCATCGACCTCCTGCGCCCCGTGCATCGACAGCACCATGCGGTCCGAGTTCCAGTAGGCGAACAGGTTCATGCCGGCGGCAATGACGAGCGCGATGGTGGCGCCGCCCGCGCCGCCCAAGAGATAGCCTACCCCCATGAAAAGACCGGCGAGGCCGGCCAGAAGGATGGCGGTCTTGAAATAGCTCATCGGTGTCGTCGTCTCCTGTGTCCGGACAGTTCCGGCGTCCGAAACATGGTGACGACGATAGGGTTTGCGCAAGATGGCCGGCTGCGACGGCGCGTCGCGGCATCGCGTTTTCAAGCGAAGCATGCCCTTGGGCTTGACCCGAGGGCGGGAACCGGTTCGCGTAAAGAAAACGCGTCAAAAAAATCTGATTTAATGGCAGCGCGCCGCCGCGATGGCATGGATGCCGCGGTCGCCGAGCACATGCGCCACGAACGACAGTCCACGGAAGATGCGGGCGAACGCGCCGTGACGGATGCTGAGCCCGCCGGTGTAGGCGCCGAATGCCGGCATCACCGCGCGCGCACCGTCGGTGGCGAAGCAGCGCCGCTCGACCGCGCGGCCGCGCGCCGCGACGCGCGCTTTGGGATGCAGGTGGCCGGCGATCTCGCCACTCTCGCCGCTCGGCTCGTGGCGGAACGTCAGCGCGCCGAGCGTGATGGCATCCGCCACCGTGCCGCCGAGGTCGCGCGGCAGCGCCGGATCGTGATTGCCGGCGATCCAGATCCAGTCGCGGCCGCGCTGCAGATCGCGCAGCGCCGCGCGCTCCGTGGCGGGCAACCGCTGATGCGCCTCGCCATCGTGAAAGCTGTCGCCGAGCGCTATCACCGTGCGCGGATCGTGCCGCGCGATCACCGCCGCGAGCCGCGCCAGCGTCGCCGCGCTGTCGTAGGGCGGCAGCAGCACGCCGCGCGCGGCAAAGCTCGATCCCTTCTCCAGATGCAGGTCGGAGACGACCAGCAGGCGCTCCTCGCGCCACACCAGCGCGCCGGAGAGATCGGCGGCGAGATCGACGCCCGCGACCGTAAGCAGCGGCGTTCGAAGCGCACGGGAAAAATGAACCGTCACCGCCCTATTCCATCGCCTCTTTCACGAGGCCCGAAGCCGCTTCCGCGAGCAGCGCGTCGGACGCCTCGCCATAGACCGCCTCGCGGCCGATTTCCAGCATCACCGGCACCGCCAGCGGCGAGATCTTGTCGAGCGCACGGTGGCTGATCCGGCCATGGATGCGCGCCAGCATATCGCCGAGCCGGCGCAGGTCCAGAAGCCCGGTCGCGGCCTCGGTGCGCGCCGCGCGCAGCAGCACATGGTCCGCTTGATGCTTGCGCAGCACGTCGTAGACGAGATCGGTCGAAAACAGCATCTGGCGGCGGCTCTTGTCCTCGCCCGGAAAACGGCGGGGAATGAGCCCCGAAATAATGGCGCAACTACGGAAGGTGCGTTTCATCAGCGCCGATTCGGCAAGCCATGCTTCAAGATCGTCGCCGAGCATGTCGGGATCGAACAGCGCATCAAGGTCGAGACGGCCCTGCCGGATCATCAGGGACATATCGCCCAGCGCCCACACCGCGAGCGCATATTCGTTGGCGACGAAGCCGAGCGGACGCGCCCGCATCCGCTCCAGCCGCCGCGTCAGCAGCATGCCCAGCGTCTGGTGCGCCAGCCGGCCCTCGAACGGATAGCACACCAGGTAGTGCTTGGCAGCGCGCGGAAAGGTTTCGACCATCAGTTCGCGCGGCCCCGGAATGAGCGACTTCTTTTGTTGCAACGACAGCCACTCGCGCACCTGATCGGGCAGGCCGCGCCACGCCGCCTCATCGGCCAGCAACAGCCGCACCCGTTCGGCGAGATAGGTCGAGAGCGGAAACTTGCCGCCCATGTAGGACGGCACGCGCGCATCGGCGTCGTGCGCGCGCGAGACATAAACCTCGTCGTTGGCCAGCGCCTCGTAGCGCACCACCTCGCCGCCGAACACGAAGGTGTCGCCGGCCGACAGCCCCTCGATGAAATATTCCTCGATCTGGCCGAGCAGCCGCCCGCCACGCGCGATCGGCCCGGTCACACCGCCCTTCGCACCATGACGCGCGCGCACCAGCCGCACCTTCAGCATCTGCTCCTCGACGATGGTGCCGACGTTGAGCCGATAGCTCTGCCGCACCTTCGGGTTGGCGACGCGCCAGCGGCCGTCCTTGTCCTGTTTGATGCGGGCGAACCGCTCGTAGCTTTTCAGCGCGTAGCCGCCGGTGGCGACGAACGCCACCACGTCGTCGAAATCGCCGCGCGGCAGCCCCGCATAGGGCGCAGCGGTTCTCACTTCATCGAACAGCTCGTCGGCAAAAAACGGCGCGCCGCAGGCGCAACCCAGCACATGCTGCGCCAGCACGTCGAGCGCACCGGTTCGCAACGGCG
>JBEBWH010000196.1:0-6125 GCA_040392305.1 Bradyrhizobium sp.
GAAACATCGATGTCGTTCACGCTATTTGTGCGCTCCTGGAGGAACTTGTTCCTGAAAAACAGGGAAATATTACACGTTATGAAGAGCTGATTACCCATGTGGAAGATCGCCCGGGGCATGATCGGCGCTACGCAATCGATGCGTCGAAGATAGAACGCGAACTGGGCTGGGTACCGAAAGAGACCTTCGAAACGGGCTTGCGAAAGACTGTCGAATGGTATCTTAGCAACAAAGAGTGGTGCAGGCGCGTCCAGGATGGCAGCTATCAACGTGAGCGTCTGGGCGCAAATGTCTAGGTATCGGAACGAGCGCAACGCCGCTCATGCTGCAGCCGGTTGATTTCATCCGAGGGGATCGTTTCTTCCGGCGAAGATCGGCAATCCGGCAGGATCATAACTCGCTGAGCTCACCCAATCTTTTCTGAACGGACACGGGGTAAGATAATGAAGGGCATCATCCTAGCAGGAGGGTCGGGCACCAGACTTTACCCCATTACCATCGGCATCTCGAAGCAGTTGCTGCCGGTTTATGACAAGCCGATGATTTACTATCCGTTGTCGGTCCTGATGCTGGCTGGAATCCGCGAAATCCTGGTCATTACGACGCCAGAAGACCGTCCGAGCTTTGAACGTCTCCTCGGTACCGGCTCGCAGTTTGGCGTTTCGCTGTCATACGCAACCCAGCCAAGCCCGGATGGGCTGGCTCAAGCATTCATCATCGGTGAGGAATTTATCGGCGAGGACGCGGTTTGCCTAGTTCTCGGAGACAATATCTTTTACGGGCAAGGGTTCACTCCGATGCTTCAGCGCGCGGCATCCCGCGCCAAGGGAGCAACCGTATTCGGCTATAAGGTGAAAGATCCCGAGCGCTTCGGCATCGTCGCTTTGGACAAGGACATGCGCGCAATCTCGATAGAGGAGAAACCCCTCAAGCCGAAATCGAACCACGCCGTAACCGGCCTCTATTTCTATGACAATGATGTTGTTGCCATAGCCAAGGAGGTCAAGCCGTCGAGCCGCGGGGAGTTGGAGATTACCAGCATCAATCAGGCTTACCTCGATAGAGGTGATCTTCACGTTGAAGTTCTTGGCCGTGGATTTGCCTGGCTGGATACCGGCACGCAGGAAAGCCTGCTGGAGGCGGGGATGTTCGTGCAGACCATCGAGAACAGGCAGGGATTCAAGATCGCCTGCCTGGAAGAGATCGCTTTCCACAACGGCTGGCTGGAGGCCGCCGCGCTCGAGCGAACGGGGAAGGCTCTCGCCAAAAGCACTTATGGGCAATATCTGTTGTCACTGGCCTCGGGCGACTGAAATGAGCGAGATCGTTCGACTGAAATTCCAGTCGCTTGGAGAGCAACCGCAACGTCCCGTTCGACATCAGGCGCGTCTACTACATAACCGGAATGTCCCCGGACCAGCCGCGTGGGTTCCATGCGCACAGACAACTGCAGCAGGTGGCCGTATGCGTTGCCGGGCGTTGCCGCATGGTCCTGGACGACGGAAAGACTCGTAACGAGACCTGGCTCGACACACCCGACAATGGCGTTCTCATCGGCAATATGGTCTGGCGGGAGATGCACGACTTTTCCAGCGATTGCGTGTTGCTTGTCCTGGCCAGCGAACTATACGACGAGGCCGATTATATTCGCGACTATGATGCATTTTTGAGGGCAGCCAGGCATGTCTAGAGTGCATCGACTGGCCGACGTCGCCGAAGGTGCGACGATCGGGGAGGGCACGCGTGTCTGGCAGTACGTGGTCGTTCTGGCCGGTGCCAGGATTGGCTCCGGTTGTAATCTTTGCGCCCATACTTTCGTGGAAGGCGATGTGCTCGTCGGCAACAATGTGACCCTCAAATCCGGGGTCTATCTTTGGGATGGAACGCGCATCGAGGATGACGTTTTCATCGGGCCGAATGCTACGTTCACCAACGACAAGATGCCGAGGTCGCAAGTTTATCCTGAGTTTTTTTCGGGCATCACTGTGCGCCGCGGTGCCAGCATCGGCGCGAACGCAACGATTTTGCCGGGAATAGTCATTGGCGAATATGCAATGGTCGGTGCCGGCGCGGTCGTGACAAGGGATGTGGAACCATATTGTGTAGTCGCCGGAAACCCGGCTCGCGTCATCAGGAAGCTTCCCAGTGATTAAGTTTCTGGACCTCAAGGCCATCAATCTTACCTATCGCGACGAACTCATGGCGGCGTGTGCGCGCGTCATCGATTCCGGCTGGTATATCGGCGGCCAAGAGCTTGCGGCTTTCGAAAGGAATTTCGCGAATTACTGCGGCGCAAAGCACTGCGTAGGCTTGGCCAATGGGCTCGATGCGCTCATTCTGACGTTGCGGGCTTGGAAGGAAATTGGCCGGCTGAAAGCGGGGGACGAAGTGATCGTTCCAGCCAATACCTACATTGCGAGCGTGCTGGCGGTTACCGAAAACGATCTTGTTCCAGTTCTCGTGGAGCCGGATGCAAGGACCTACAACCTTTGTGCTTCCAACGCCGCCAAGGCGCTCACAGCCAAAACAAAGGCTATCTTACCCGTGCATCTATATGGGCAAATGGCGGACATGCCTGCGCTCATGGAGCTTGCTCGTCAACATGATCTGATCGTCCTGGAGGATGCCGCTCAGGCGCATGGCGCCGAAATTGGCGGCCGCCGGGCTGGTAGTTGGGGGGATGCGACCGGCTTCAGCTTCTACCCCGGCAAGAACCTTGGCGCCCTCGGCGATGCCGGCGCGATGGTGACCGATGACGAGGAACTCGCATCCATGGTCCGCTCGCTTGGAAACTATGGTTCTGTAGAGAAATACCGCTGCGAGTACCAAGGTGTGAACAGCAGGCTGGATGATATTCAGGCAGCGATGCTGGACGTCAAGCTGAGGCATCTCGATACGGAGATTTCAGCTCGTCGTGTCGTGGCAAACGCGTATCTGAGCGGTATCCGCAACGAACTGGTGACACTTCCCGCTTGCGAAGACGAACCCGGTCATGTCTGGCACTTGTTCGTTTTGCGCTGCCGCTGGCGCGATCAGCTTCAGGCCCATTTGCAAAAGGCAGGGGTTCAAACACTGATCCACTATCCGATACCGCCTCACCGGCAGAAGGCTTACGCGGAATTTTCCGATTTAAGCTTGCCTTTGACCGAGGCGATCCATGACGAGGTTCTTTCATTGCCTATTTCGTCAGCCATGACGGATGAAGAAATCAAAACAGTGATAGAGCAGGTTAATTCCTTCAGGGTTTAATCGCAGAAATATCGCGGTTCGATGGTATCGAGGCGCAAATCAATATGACTGTGAATATATAAAAGCTGTTCATGATGTCGTGGCCGAACATGATCTGGGTCTGGCCGCATAAGACGTACACAAACGTAAGGGACAAGGCCAGGAACAGCCTTTTTCTGCGATGCGCATCGGTATAGGACCGGGCTGCGACGAGGATCGGCGCCCCAAGTACCGCTATCAATGCTATCAGGAGCAGAAGCCCTCCGTCGATGGCTGTCGACAGCAAGCCGTTGTGAGCATGGGTGTATTGGATGATGTCGGGTGAGCCCGCAGGATAGTGGCCGATGACGACATCCATGCGGTTTTGTATGCCGTATCCCCACCAGGGTGAATCCTTGAACGCTTCAACGCCCGCAATCCACATCCTGATCCGCTGACCCGGACTTGAGGTGAAGTGGCCTTCGGAAAGTGTCTGATAGCTCCACATCGTGTCGCTATAGCTTGCCTCCATGAAGTGGCCGGCCAGCACGGTCACGACCAAACATGCCGCGACCGCTGCCAGGATGAGAACCTTGCGGGAAAAAAGTCGCCAGCTTCGGGGGGCATATACTGCGATGACGACGATCATTGGGATGGCTGCAAGCCATACCCCTCGCGAGAGCGCGATTATCGTCGACACCATACCCGCAACGAGGCCCGCGAACGCCAGCCAACGTCGCCACGGTACCGATGAAGTTATGTTGAGCGCCGAGATCGAGGCAAGAGCCAAGCTCATGATGGCATAGACACCGGGATTGCCGGCGCCGCCTTGGGCACGAAGGTTGAACGCATATTCCTGGACAAGACCGAACACCATCCCGCCTATCGCGCCGACTGCGGCCCCGCTGGCGAAAATCGTCAAGTAGTCGATCCCCTGGCTGGCGCGCAAGCGCGGGATCATCAGCCATATCGCGAGAAATGGAATGAAGGTCAGCGTTTTGACAAGTCCTGCAATCGGATTGTTGCCGATCACGGCGGTAAACGCCAGCAGGAGGACAAAGGCGGTGAACGACCAGCCGACGATTTTATCGGTCGGTGTAAGTTGGAGCGGAAATCTGCGTAAGGCCACGCAGATGATGGCCCAAACGAAGAATGCGTCCAAAAGAACCGAGATTGCGCTGCCGCCAACCGTAGGTAGAGCTCCCATAAGAAAAACGGCAATTGCATTGTTGCGGTCGAATTTATCCCTCGATAATTCGGGGAGAGCCGAGTTTACGAAGGCGATTGCTCTCATAGTGCATTAATTTCCGATTATTCTGAAACAAGAGCCCATTGGCAAACTCTGCCGAGATGAGCCTGCGACGTAAAAGCTTTCACGGCTGCAAAACTTCATCAAGCGGGGTGCTTAGTCCAGCCTGCTTCAGAATGGAACAAAAGAAGTCGGATGCGCGGCTTACGAAAGCACGTTGCCGGACCGGACGAAACCAGGCGGGCCGGAAATGCGGTTGTCTGCCACGCGGACATTGTATAGAAACCGCCCGACGCGTCGCCTCATATTCGTTGAAGGCGTGCGGTACCAAATCAACGGGTATCACAAGCATGGCTATTCCTTTCATCGATCTTGCAGCTCAACAGAGTCGGATTCGTGACCGTTTGGATCAAGCCATTTCGGCCGTTCTCGATGACGGCCACTACATTATGGGCCCTCAGGTTGCCCAGTTTGAGCGTGCGATAGCTGACTATTGTGGCGCCAAACATTGTCTGTCATGCGCCAACGGAACGGATGCCCTGCAACTCGCTCTCATGGCGTTGGGCATCAAGGCTGGAGACGCTGTCTTCGTCCCGGCCTTCACGTTCGCAGCCACGGCGGAAGTCGTACCTTTCCTCAATGCAGTGCCGTTCTTCGTCGATGTCGATCACGACACGTTCAACATGGACCCCGAAAGCCTCAAGCGCGCGATAATCTCCGCAAGGGAAAAGGGACTGCGCCCAGCTTGCGTTATCCCCGTTGATCTGTTCGGCCTGCCGGCTGATTATGATGCAATCATTTCGATTGCGCGCGAAAATGGGATGGCGGTTGTCGGCGACAGCGCCCAGGGTTTTGGCGGTACCTACAAGGGCCGCATGACCGGTTCGCTTTGCGACATAACGACTACGTCTTTCTTCCCGGCAAAACCCCTCGGTTGCTACGGTGATGGCGGTGCTATTTTCACGGACGATGACGAATTGGCTCGTTTGATCGATTCTTTCCGGGTGCACGGCAAAGGCACGCACAAATATTTCAACGATCGAATCGGCATGAACAGCAGACTGGATACGCTTCAGGCGGCCATTCTTCTTGAGAAGCTGGCCATCTATGGCGACGAGACCAAAGCACGGCAGAGTGTCGCGGAGCGCTATGAAGCCGGCCTTTCCAATCGGTATGCCACTCCCTACGTGCCGGATGGTTTGACCAGCATCTGGGCGCAATACACGTTGAAGATGCAGGATGAGGCGGAGCGCACGACTTTCCAGGCGCGCGCCAAGGAAGCGGGCGTCCCGACAGTCGTCTACTATCCTGTTCCTCTGCATCACCAGAATGCCTACAAGGATTTCCCGAGCGATCCAGCTGGGCTGCCGGTGAGCGAAGATCTGGCCAAGCGCGTGGTCAGTCTGCCAATGCATCCTTATTTGACGAAGGATACGCAGGACACCATCATCGAAGCCGTCGGCGGGTAAGCTTCATCGCCATAGACGTTTTCCGAGGGTCCAGATTTTCTGTCTGCTCGTTAAGGCGAGCAGACTGATTGCGGGGATTGTCCGGCCTGCTGCAAGTCCACATGGCTGCACGTAGTTCCCGCATTTTCGAAATTTTCCGGCCTGCGCCGCGGAGAAACACGGTCCATGAAAAGGTCTTTTGATATCGTCGCTGCCGCTGC
>JBEBWH010000197.1:0-6107 GCA_040392305.1 Bradyrhizobium sp.
TGGTGACGGAGCGCGGCGCGTCGTTCGGCTACAACACGCTGGTGTCGGACATGCGGGCGCTTCCGATCCTCGCGCGCACCACCGGCGCGCCGGTTATCTTCGACGCAACCCATTCGGTGCAGCAGCCGGGCGGCAAGGGCACGTCGTCAGGCGGCGAGCGTGAATTCGTGCCGGTGCTGGCGCGCGCCGCCGTGGCGGTGGGAGTTGCCGGCGTCTTCATCGAGACGCACCCCGACCCCGACCACGCACCGTCGGACGGCCCGAACATGGTGCGGCTGCGGGATTTCGAGGGTCTGCTACGGACGCTGATGGCGTTCGATGCGCTCGCCAAGAGCGAGCTTGCCAAGGTTGACCTTACCAAGTCCGCTTGCGCCGGGGACGGATCAAACTGATGCGCGCGTGCGGGACGGCGGAATCCGCCGGTCCGTCCAGCGGCTTTGCAATCGGCGGGCGGTGGCTGCGCGACTGATGTTTCCCATTCTCAACCTCATTGCGTTGACGACGTTCGCCGCCAACCTGTCGGTGCGCGCGATCGACCCCGTGCTGCCGCATATCGCCGACGATCTCAGCGTGACGACGGCGCAGGCGGCGAGCCTCGCCGCCGGCCTTGCTTTCACCTTCGCCATCGTCCAGCCGGTGGTGGGCGCGGCCGCTGATCTGATGGGCAAGGCGCGGCTGATGATCGCGTGCCTGGCGCTGCTCGGGATCGGCAGTATTCTGGGTGCGTTCGCGACGTCCTTTCCGCTGCTGCTCGTCACGCGCATTCTGTGCGGGATCGGCGCCGGAGGCGTGTTTCCGGTGGCGATGGGGCTGGCGAGCGATCTCGTGCCGTTCGGGCAGCGGCAGGTGGCGCTCGGCCGGGTGCTGGCCGGCGCGATGCTCGGCAACATCCTCGGCGCGGCGCTGGCCGGCGCCATCGGCGACGTCATGGGCTGGCGCGGCGTGTTGCTGATGCTGGGCGTTCTCACCATGGCGGCGTCGCTCGCCGTGGGCCTCGGGCTGCGCGGCAAGGCGGCCAAATCCGGTCCCCCCGCCAGCCTGTCCACGCTCGCCCATGGCTACCGCGTCCTGTTCAGCAATCCGAGCACGCGGGTCTGCTACAGCATCGTGTTTCTCGAAGGTTGCTGCGTCTTCGGCGTGCTGCCGTTCGTCGCCGCCTTCCTGTTCGAGCTCGGCGAGACGCGGCTGTCGATCGCGGGGCTGGTGATCGCCGGGTTCGCTGTCGGGGGGCTGATCTATACCGCGGCCGTGGGGCGGCTCCTGCCGCTGCTTGGAATGCGCGGGCTGATGATCGGCGGCGCGGCGCTGGTCGCGCTGCAACTGGTCCTGCTCGGGCTGGGGCTGTCATGGCCGGCGCAGACTGCGAGCTTCGTCGTGATGGGGCTCGGCTTCTACATGCTGCATGGCTGCATGCAGGTGTTCGCCAGCGAATTGTCGGAAGAGGCGCGGGCGACTGCGCTATCGCTGCATGCCTGCTTCTTCTTCCTCGGCCAGACCGCGGGTCCGATCGCCTACGGCTTCGGCATCGACCATATCGGAAAGGTCACGACGCTGAGCATCAGCGCCGCCGTCATGACCTTTGTCGGCCTCATCGGCGCGCGTATGCTGGTGAAACGGACTTAGGGGCCGAATCGCGCCGTCCCGAGCGGTCAGCCGCGGCCGCGATAGGGGGCGACGCCCTGATCGGGCAGCCACAGCCCCTTGGGCAGTCGTCCGGTCTGCCAGAACACGTCGATCGGGATGCCGCCGCGGGGATACCAGTAGCCGCCGATGCGCAGGAACACCGGCTTGATCTCGCGCACCAGCCGCTTGCCGATCGCTACCGTGCAATCCTCGTGGAACGCGCCGTGGTTGCGGAAGCTCGCCAGATAGAGTTTGAGCGCTTTGGATTCGACGAGCCACGCGCCGGGCACGTAGTCGATCACCAGATGCGCGAAATCGGGCTGGTTGGTGATCGGGCACAGCGAGGTGAATTCGGGCGCGGTGAAACGGACGAGATAGGTCTCGCCTTTCTGCGGATTGGGGACGCGGTCGATCACCGCCAGTTCCGGCGTCGCGGGCAGGGCGGCGGGGCGGCCGAGTTGCAGGGAGGGAGCGGATTTCTTTGCCATGCATGCTCCATAGCCAATCGCGGCGATCCCGTCATCCGGCGTCGTCGCCAGCGCGGTCTTTCCCCCTCAAGGCCGTTCCTGTAGAAGCACCGGCAAATCCGACAGGCTCACCAGAGGGACTCCTAATGACCGCCATTATCGATATCATCGGCCGTGAAATTCTCGACAGCCGTGGCAATCCGACCGTCGAGGTCGATGTCATTCTGGAGGACGGTTCGCTCGGCCGTGCGGCGGTTCCTTCGGGCGCATCCACCGGCGCCCACGAGGCGGTCGAACTGCGGGACGGCGACAAGGCCCGCTACGGCGGCAAGGGCGTTCAGAAGGCGGTCGAGGCGATCACCGGCGAGATTTTCGACGCCATCGGCGGGCTGGACGCCGAAGCGCAGGTGCAGATCGACGAAACGCTGATCGCGCTTGACGGCACGCCCAACAAGGCTCGGCTCGGCGCGAACGCCATTCTCGGCGTCTCGCTCGCAGTCGCCAAGGCGGCGGCGGATGCGGCGGCGCTGCCGCTCTATCGCTATGTCGGCGGCACCTCGGCACGCCTGCTGCCGGTGCCGATGATGAACATCGTCAATGGCGGCGCCCATGCCGACAACCCGATCGACTTCCAGGAATTCATGGTGATGCCGGTCGGGGCCAAGAGCTTCGCCGAAGCGCTGCGCTGCGGCTCGGAGATCTTCCACACCCTCAAGGGCGAGCTGAAAAAAGCCGGCCACAACACCAATGTCGGCGACGAGGGCGGCTTTGCGCCGAACCTGCCGTCGGCCGACGCCGCGCTCGACTTCGTCATGAGCGCGATCGACAAGGCCGGCTACCGGCCGGGCCACGACGTCATGCTGGCGCTCGATTGCGCCTCGACCGAGTTCTTCAAGGACGGCACGTATGTCTACGAGGGCGAGGGCAAGACCCGCTCGCGCTCGGAGCAGGCGAAATATCTGGCCGACCTGGTGTCGCGCTATCCGATCGTGTCGATCGAG
Source organism: Bradyrhizobium sp. (assembly GCA_040392305.1). Taxonomy (GTDB): domain Bacteria; phylum Pseudomonadota; class Alphaproteobacteria; order Rhizobiales; family Xanthobacteraceae; genus PRO6. The sequence goes on from JBEBWH010000197.1 coordinate 3,092, forward strand.
GACGGCATGGCCGAGGACGACATGGACGGCTGGAAGGAGCTGACCGACCTGATCGGCAACAAGTGCCAGCTCGTCGGCGACGACCTGTTCGTCACCAATGTCGAGCGCCTCGCCGACGGCATCAAGCACGGCCGCGCCAACTCGATCCTGGTCAAGGTCAACCAGATCGGCACGCTGACCGAAACGCTGGCTGCGGTCGAGATGGCGTTCAAGGCGGGCTATACCGCCGTGATGTCGCACCGCTCGGGCGAAACCGAGGACGCAACCATCGCCGACCTCGCGGTCGCCACCAATTGCGGACAGATCAAGACCGGATCGCTCGCCCGCGCCGACCGCACCGCCAAATATAACCAGCTCCTGCGCATCGAGCAGGAACTGGGCGAACAGGCGCGCTATCCGGGCCTTGCCGCGATCAAGAGCGCCGCAACGCGCTGACCCTTGCGCGCCGGGAACGGGGCAAACGGGCGTCCATGCACTTGCATCCTGTTGGGGCGTAGCTAGCTGTGGGGAGGAGGCCGGTCGGTCTTCTCCCCGTTTTCGTTCAAGGAACCTGCTTGCATGCCAGCCCCTTTCAACGTCGCCGTCATTGTCGGCAGCCTCCGCAAGGAAGCCTTCACGCTCAAGATTGCCAATGCGCTCGCGAAACTTGCTCCGGCTTCGCTGAAGCTCGACATCGTGACCCTGCACGGATTGTCGTTCTACAATCAGGATCTCGATGGCAATCCGCCCGCCGACTGGGTGGCGTTCCGCGACAGGATCAAGGCCGCCAACGGCGTGTTGTTCGTCACGCCGGAGTACAATCGCTCGATTTCGGGCGTGCTGAAAAACGCGATCGACGTCGGGTCGCGGCCATATGGCAAGAGTGTGTTCAACGGCAAGCCGACCGGTATCATCGGTAATTCGCCGGGGGCGCTCGGCGGCGTATCGGCGGCGATGCATCTGAAACAGATTCTGCCCGGCATCACCGGTCCCATTCTGCAGCAGCCCGAGGCCTATCTTACCGGCGTCGGCGATGCGTTCGACGAGGCGGGCAATCTGACCAGGGATTCGCTGAAGGATTTCCTCAAGCAGTATCTGTCGGCCTATGCCGACTGGGTCGCGCGTTTCGCGAAGTAAAACAGACTGGCGGGCTTCGCTTCACCGTTCGTTAACCGAAGCCCGCCATCGTCGCGCCATGGTCTCGCGCGCACGACTGAAATCGATCCTGACCGGTATCGCCCTGTATCTTATGGCGGCCGGCGCGATCGCTTATTTCGGCATCAACGCCTACACCGGCCGTTACGGCCTGACCGCGCAGCAGGAGCTCGATCAGGAGATCATCGCGCTGACGTCCGAACTGGCGCGGCTGAAGGCCGAGCGGGCGACCGGCGAGCAGCGTGTGGCGCTGCTGCGCTCCAACAAGCTCGACCCCGACATGCTCGACGAGCGGGCGCGCTTTCAACTCGACTACGTCCACCCGCGCGACATCGTGCTCCTCGACAAGTGAGGCAAAACCGCGCGCTCGGTTTGAAATTTCAATCGCGTCCAATTTGGTTTCGTAATATTTCGCGCTGCGTTGCAGTGCGGCATGAGATGTTGGAAACAGCGGCTGCATACGACTTTCGGAGCGCTTTGAGTTAGAGTAGAGAGGATTTGTTCTCTCTGTTTTCCGGATGTGTGATGCCTCCCGCTCAAAAGACGTCATCGAAAAAATCCGCCGCCGCTCCTCAGCATGCAGGCAACGGCTCAAGCAGCGTTTCGAAGCTGCACTTCACCAAAGACCAGGAGCTTGCGGCGCTGCGCGAGATGCTGCTCATCCGCCGCTTCGAGGAGAAGGCGGGCCAGCTCTACGGCATGGGCGTGATCGGCGGGTTCTGCCATCTCTATATCGGGCAGGAAGCCGTCGTCGTCGGCATGCAGATGGCGCTCAAGGAAGGCGATCAGGTCATCACCGGTTATCGCGATCATGGCCACATGCTCGCGACGGGCATGGATGCCAACGGCGTGATGGCCGAGCTGACCGGACGCCGCAGCGGCTATTCCAAGGGCAAGGGCGGCTCCATGCACATGTTCAGCAAGGAGAAGCATTTTTACGGCGGTCACGGCATCGTCGGCGCGCAGGTGCCGCTCGGCACCGGCCTGGCGTTCGCCAACCGCTATCGCGGCAACGACAATGTCGCGGTCGCTTACTTCGGCGACGGCGCGGCCAATCAGGGCCAGGTCTATGAAAGCTTCAACATGGCCGAGCTGTGGAAGCTGCCGGTCATCTACGTGATCGAGAACAACCGCTACGCCATGGGCACATCGGTGAGCCGCGCCACGGCGCAACAGGACTTCTCCAAGCGCGGCGCCTCGTTCAACATCCCCGGCGAGCAGGTCGACGGCATGGACGTCCGCGCCGTGAAGGCGGCGGGCGACAAGGCGGTGAAGTGGTGCCGCGAGGGCAACGGTCCCTTCATTCTCGAAATGCAGACCTATCGCTATCGCGGCCACTCGATGTCCGACCCGGCGAAGTATCGCACCCGCGAGGAGGTCGAGAAGGTCCGCCACGATCAGGACCCGATCGAGCAGGTCCGCAAGCGGCTGCTGGCGATGAAGGTCGGCGAGGACGAGCTGAAGGCGATCGACGCGGAGGTTCGCGCCATCGTCAACGCATCCGCCGAGTTTGCGCAGACCGATCCCGAGCCGGATCCGTCCGAGCTCTATACCGATATTCTTCGCTGAGCGACCGCAGGAGCCGTTATGCCGATTCAAGTTCTGATGCCTGCCCTGTCGCCGACGATGGAGAAGGGCAATCTCTCCAAGTGGCTCAAGAAGGAAGGCGACGCCATCAAGTCCGGCGACGTCATCGCCGAGATCGAGACCGACAAGGCGACCATGGAAGTCGAGGCGACCGACGAGGGCACGCTCGGTAAGATCCTGGTGCCGGAAGGCACCCACGATATCGCGGTCAACACGCCAATCGCCACGATCCTCGGCGATGGCGAAAGCGCCGCTGACCTCGACAAGGTTGCTGCCGCCCCCGTGACCGAAGCGG
>JBEBWH010000198.1:0-6078 GCA_040392305.1 Bradyrhizobium sp.
GCGCTCATAGGCGTAGCCCGGCGAGATCGAGACGCCGACGCCCAGCTCCTCGCAGAAGTCGAGGAATTTGGCGATGTCCTCGGCGGCATAGCCGTCGAACACGGTGCAGTTGACGTTGACCGCGAAGCCCTTGGCCTTCGCCGCCTTGATGGCCGACACCGCGCGGTCGAACACGCCGTTCTGGCACACCGACTTGTCGTGATGCTCACGCAGACCGTCCAGATGCACCGAGAAGAACAGGTAAGGCGAGGGCTCGAACAGATCGAGCTTCTTTTCCAGCAGCAGCGCGTTGGTGCAGAGCGAGACGAATTTCTTGCGCGCCACGAGGCCGCGCACGATCTCGCCGATCTCCTTGTGGATCAGCGGTTCGCCGCCGGGAATGGCGACCATCGGCGCGCCGCACTCGTCGGCCGCATCCCAGCACTCCTGCGCCGACATCCGGCGGTTGAGGATCGCATCGGGATAGTCGATCTTGCCGCAGCCGGCGCAGGCGAGGTTGCAGCGGAACAAGGGCTCCAGCATCAGAACCAGCGGGTAACGCTTCCGGCCAAGCAACTTCTGCTTGAGGATGTAGCCGCCGATGCGCATCTCTTTGAAGAACGGAATGGCCATGATGGACTTTCTGGATTGCGGAAGGGGCTTATCCGGCGCTGAGTTCGGCCGGGAGCCGGAATTCGATGGTTTCCTCGCGTCCGGGAAGGACTGAGACGGCGACGGGGCCGATGCGTTTTAGCGCTTCAATCACGTCGTCGACAAGCACTTCCGGCGCAGAAGCCCCGGCGGTGATGCCGACGGCCCTGGCGTTGCGGACCCACTCTGGGTTGAATTCGCTGCCATCGGCGATAAGGTAACTGGGTGTTCCGACTTCGGCGCCAATTTCCCTGAGCCGATTGGAGTTGGAGCTATTCGCGGCGCCGACAACCAGAATGACGTCCACGTGCTTGCTGAGGTCTCTTACCGCAGATTGCCGATTCTGTGTTGCATAGCAGATATCGCGAATATCCGGGCCTTGAATATCGGTAAATCTGGCTTGCAGCGTCGCGATGATATCGCGTGTGTCGTCGACGCTCAGCGTGGTCTGGGTGATGTAGGCCATCGGCGTATCGGCCGGCACGGTCAGGGCCTCGGCGTCGGCGACGCTCTCGACCAGCAGCACCGGGCCGGGAACCTGCCCCATGGTGCCCTCGACCTCCGGGTGGCCGGCATGGCCGATCAGCACCACGGTGCGTCCCTTGGCCATATAGCGCTTGCCTTGATTGTGGACTTTGGTAACGAGCGGGCAGGTCGCGTTGAGCACCGGCAGGCCGCGCACGGCTGCTTCCTCCTCGACGCTCCGGGCCACGCCGTGGGCGCTGAACACCGTCACCGCATTCGGCGGAACCTCGGACAACTCCTCGACGAAAATGGCGCCTTTGGCCTTCAGGCTCTCGACGACGTACTTATTGTGGACAATCTCGTGGCGGACATAGACCGGCGCGCCGTACCTTTCGAGCGCGCGTTCAACGATCTCGATGGCGCGGACGACACCGGCGCAGAAGCCGCGGGGTTGGGCCAGAACGATCTCCAGGGGAGGCGAAGGGAAGGAACTCATCGGCGCTGAAAAATCTCATGAGGTCGTTTCAGATACGGTTGGAACAGGCCGGCCAGTCTGTTAGTTCCCCAACGCCAGGAACAGGTTCATATGCGATCATTGTCAGAGCGATTTTACGTTGTTTCTTCATGGCCTTAACCTCCGGGACGGCTCCATCTCGACGCTAGGGGAAACTCCGCCGGGAGTTTCCGGTTCTCCCATTACACAACAAAGTGCCCGATGCTTGGGCAGGTTCCATCAAAGAAAGCCGCAAACGTGCTGACCCGGATCGTCGTAGCGCTCGTCAAGATTTCCACCCGTTTCTCTGCCCTCACCGTCGCTCTCGCAGTTCTGGCGGCCACCGCGGCAACAGTTTATGCAACCCGGAACTTCGCCATCAACACCGACATCAACCAGCTCATTTCCGACAAGCTGGAATGGCGGCAGCGCGATCTGGCCTTCGACAAGGCTTTTCCCGACCAGCATCATTCCATCCTGGCGGTGGTGGAGGCGCCGACCGCGGAGTTCGCGAGCCACGCCAGCAGCCTGCTGGCGACCCGGCTGGCCGAGGACAAGACGCATTATCAAAGCGTCACGCCGCTCGGGTCTGGCGAGTTCTTCGAAAAGAACGGGCTCCTGTTTCTGCCGGCCGCCGAGGTGAAGAAGATCACCACCGAATTCGTCACCGGGCGGCCGCTTCTGGAGATTCTGGCAGGCGACCCGAGCCTGCGGGGGCTCACCGGCGCGCTCGAGGCGGGCCTGCAGGGATTGCAGCGCGGCCAGTTCCAGCTCGATGCGGTGGCGCGGCCGTTCGGCATGGTCGCGGACACGCTGGATGCGGTGCTGGCGAAAAAGCCGGTCACGTTCTCGTGGCGCGAACTGGCGAACGACGGCCCGTTGTCCGATTCCGACAAGCGCTCGTTCATTCAGATCAATCCGGTGCTGCATTTCGACGAACTGGAGCCGGGGCGCGACGCGACCGATGCGATCCGTAAGGCGGCCAGCGATCTCGGTCTCGCCGAAGCCTATGGCGCGCGGGTGCGGCTGACGGGTCCGATCCCGATCGCCAACGACGAGTTCGGCTCGGTGCAGGAGAATGCGCTGCTCAACGCCGTCGGCACCGTTGTGATCGTGCTGCTGATCCTGTGGGCGGCGCTGCATTCGTCGAAGATCATCTTCGCGGTGTTCGCCACCCTGTTCATGGGGCTCGCCATCACCACCGCGATCGGGCTTGCGATCGTCGGCGCGCTCAATCTCATTTCGGTGGCGTTCGCGGTGTTGTTCATCGGCATCGGCGTCGACTTCGGCATCCAGTACAGCGTGCGCTATCGGTCGGAGCGCTTCAAGGAAAGCGATCTGGAAAAAGCGTTGCTGCGCGCCGCCAAGCGGCTCGCCATTCCGCTGTCGCTCGCGGCGGCGGCGACGACGCTTGGCTTCATCTCGTTTCTGCCGACCGACTACGAAGGCGTATCCGAACTCGGCAAGATCGCCGGCGTCGGCATGGTGGTCGCCTTCCTGATCAGCATCACCGTGCTGCCGGCAATGCTCAAGCTGCTCAACCCGGCGGGCGAAAAGGAGCCGGTCGGCTATGCCTGGCTCGCGCCGGTCGACGTTTTCCTCGAAAAGCATCGCGTGCCGATCATCGTCTGCACGCTGCTGGCGACGGTCGCCGCCCTGCCGCTCTTGTACTTCCTGCGCTTCGACTTCAACCCGATCAACCTGCGCAATCCGCATGTGGAGTCGGTGGCGACCTATCTCGACCTGCGCAAGGATCCCGCGACCGGCGCCAGCGCGGTGTCGGTGATCGCCCCGAACGAGGCGGCGGTGAAGGAGATCAGGGCGCGCCTTGCCAAGGTGCCGGAGGTGGCCGAGACTCGTTCGCTCGACATGTTCGTCCCCGACGATCAGCCGGCCAAGCTTGCGATGATCCGCGAGGCGGCGGAGGTGCTGACCCCGGTGCTCAACCCGGATGACATCGATCCCGCGCCGTCCGATGCAGAGAATGTCGCAGCGCTGCGCGATGCCGCCGACAGTGTACGCAAGGCGGTCGGCGAGAAGCAGGGTGCCGGCGCCACGGCCGCCCATCGTCTGGCCGACGCCATGACAAAACTCGCCACGGCCGACGAGGCGACACGGGCGAAAGCACAGGACGTGCTGGTGCGGCCGCTGAAGATCATGCTCGCTCAGTTGCGCGATCTGCTGCAGGCCGGGCCGGTCTCGGTGGAGACGCTTCCTGATGCGCTGGTGCGGTCGTGGCGCACCGACGATGGCCGCATCCGGGTCGAGGCGCTGCCGAAGGGCGACCCCAACGACAACGAGACGCTACGGCGTTTCGCCGACGCCGTGCTGGCGGCGGAGCCGGCCGCGATCGGTGGGCCGGTGTCGATCCTCAAGTCGGGAGACACCATCGTCGGGGCGTTCATTCAGGCCGGATTGTGGGCGCTGATCACGATCTCGCTGCTGCTCTGGATCGTGCTGCGGCGCTTCACCGACGTGCTGCTGACCATCGTGCCGCTGATGGTGGCGGGCGTGGTGACGCTGGAAATCTGCGTGCTGATCGGACTGCCGATGAACTTCGCCAACATCATCGCGCTGCCGCTGTTGATGGGCATCGGGGTGGCGTTCAAGATCTATTACGTTACCGCCTGGCGGGCCGGAAAGACGCACCTGCTGCAGTCGAGCCTGACGCGGGCGATCTTCTTCAGCGCGCTGACGACCGGCACGGCGTTCGGCAGCCTGTGGCTGTCGAGCCATCCCGGCACCGCGAGCATGGGCAAACTGCTGGCCCTGTCGCTGGTGACGACGCTGGCGGCGGTGCTGCTGTTTCAGCCGGCCCTAATGGGTCCCCCGCGCGACGTCGGGAAGTAGGCAGACATCGCCGATCGGATCGTTGTCCGGAATCGGGGGATTGGCCGAGCCGGTGGTCTTGGAGCCCGGCTTGACCTGAGCCTTGGTCTGGGCCTTCGGCGGCTGCGCCTTGGCGGGCGCGGTACCCGCCGTCGCGGCAGCCGGACCCGGCGGCAGCGACGTCACCCGTGTCCAGGTTTCGCCGCCGCAAAGGAAACCAAGCACGCAGCCCTCGATTTCCAGCGCGTCGGGCTTGGCGAGCCGGATTTTCGATTCATAGGTCTTGCCGTTCTTGGCATTATAGACGTGGCCTTCCCATTCGCCGACCTCGTCGCCCTGCTTCATGTTCAGCAGAACCGGCATGCCCAGATTCGGCCTGTTCTTCTTTGCGGCATCGGGGTTGTTGGTGTCGCGGCCGCCCGGGATCTTTTCCCAGGCGACGGCGCCCCACATTGCGCCGTTGCAATTGGCGACGCGGATGATGGCGGTGCCGTCCTTGACCCGCCAGTCTCCGGTGACATCGGCCGCCGCAGCGGGGGCGGCGGCGGCGCAGACAATGCTTGCCGCAAGCAGGACACCGCTATAGGCCGAGATACGCGTGAGTTGGGCGGGGTGGTGCAACATTGTTGATACCTTGCTCAAATCATGTTTCTGGTTGGCGTCGAAACCTGCCGTTCCAGCCTGGGACCGCGTATCCCGGGCGTCAATCAGGGCCTACCGATTTAGGTTGACTGGGCATCCATCAACGGTCGAGTTGTATTTATGATATATCCGAATTTTGACGTTTCCGAGATGTTTATCGCGCGCGAGGGCGAGCGCAGTTCCATGCACACGCGCCACCTCAATGAGCAGCTCGTGCGCGTGCTCAAGACCATCGGCTACGACGTCGGTTTTCAAAAGGGCGAGGGGCAGTACCTCTACGACCGCGCCGGCGACCGCTATCTCGACCTGCTCAGCGGTTTCGGTGTGTTCGCTATCGGCCGCAATCATCCGGTGCTGCGCGATGCGCTCAAAAGCGTGCTGGATGGCCATCTGCCCAATCTCGTGCAGATGGATGTCTCGACGCTGGCCGGCATTCTGGCCGAGCGCCTGCTCGCCGAGGTTCCTTATCTCGATAAGGTGTTTTTCGCCAATTCCGGCACCGAGTGCACCGAGGCGGCGATCAAGTTCGCCCGCGGCGCGACCGGCCGCTCGGGCATCGTCTATTGCGACCACGGCTATCATGGCCTGACCTATGGCTCGCTGTCGCTGACCGGCGACGCCAATTTCCGCAACGGTTTCGATCCGCTGCTGCCGGGTTGCGTCTCGGTGCCGTTCAACGATCTCGCCGCGCTGGAGCAGGCGCTCGCCTCGCGCGAGGTCGCCGCCTTCATCGTCGAGCCGATCCAGGGCAAGGGCGTCAACATGCCCGCCGACGACTATCTGCCGGGCGCGGCCAGCCTGTGCCGCAAATACGGCACGATCTTCGTTGCCGACGAAATCCAGACCGGCATGGGCCGCACCGGAAAATTCCTCGCGGTCGAGCACTGGAACGTCGAGCCGGACATGGTGCTGCTGTCGAAGTCGCTCTCCGGCGGCCACGTCCCGGTCGGCGCGGTGCTGACGCGCAAGGCGATCTTCGACAAGATCTTCAACCGCATGGACCGCGCCGTGGTGCATGG
>JBEBWH010000199.1:0-6075 GCA_040392305.1 Bradyrhizobium sp.
TTTCAGACGAGATGTCGCGGCGGCCCGGCGGCGGGATAACCGTTCACTACGCCGTTAAAGATCAGGTCGGTCATGAAGGCGATGTAGTCCCCGCACTCGTCGTCGGTGATCGCGCCGACGCCGACGGCGCGCGACATCGCAGGACGGCCGAAGAACAGGTGATCGCAGGCGCCGACCAGGCAGGTGTAGAAATGCACCGGATCGACGGCGCGGAATTCGCCTGCCGCAACACCCGCCTCCAGGAGCCTGCGCTGAAACTCGAACAGCGGCCGGACGAAGAAATCCGAGACCTCGGCGGCGGCCTGCGCGCTGCTGGCGTGCAGCAGCAGATGGATCAGTCGGTTCATGTAGGGAAAGCGGCGATAGGCCTTGATGATGCCGGCGATGTGCAGCTTGAGCTTGGCGCTGGGCGATATCGGCTGCGCCAGCAGATAATCCAGATTGCGCACCTCGGAGCGGGCGTCGCGCGCCAACAGCGCTAGCAGAAGCCCCTCCTTGTTGCCGAAGTGGTACTTGACCAGTGCGGAATTGACCCCGGAGCGCTGGGCGATCTCACTGAGTGAAATCTCCAGCGAGTTGCGCTCGATCATCAAATCGCTCGCCGCGCCCAGCAGCTTCTCGGCGGTCGGATTCAACTCCGCCTGGGGGCGCTCGGCCAGACTGGGCGCGGGCTGAAGGTCCATTTCGGGCAAATCCTCTGGAAAAGATAGCGCAGCTAAGCCCATCAGGACGCCGATCTCAAGAATTAATTGATTGATTGACTAATTGGCATGTTCTCCGTTTAATCGGCCCCGCGCATCCATCCTGGAATGGGAGACCGCGATGGCAGAGGCCTATATCGTCGCCGCAGCCCGCACCGCCGGTGGCCGCAAGGGCGGCCGATTGTCCGGCTGGCATCCGGTCGACATGGCCGCCGCCATACTCGATTCGCTGGTCGGGCGCGCCAAGGTCGACCCCGCACGCATCGACGACGTCATCATGGGCTGCGTCATGCAGACCGGCGAGCAATCCAACAACGTGGCCCGCAACGCGGTGTTGGCCTCCAGGTTGCCCGAGAGCGTGCCCGGCACCTCGATCGACCGGCAATGCGGCTCCTCGCAGCAGGCGCTGCATTTCGCGGCGCAGGCGGTGATGTCCGGCACCATGGACGTGGTGATCGCCGCCGGCGTCGAAGGCATGACCCGGGTGCCGATGGGGCTCGCCTCGACGCTGCCCGCCAAGAACGGCTTCGGCCACTACAAAAGCCCCGGCATCGAACGCCAGTATCCCGATATCCAGTTCAGCCAGTTCACCGGCGCCGAGATGATGGCGCAGAAATACGGCATCGGGAAAGAAGAACTGGACCAGTATTCCTACGCCAGCCATCAGCGCGCCATCGCCGCGACGCAGGCTGGCGCGTTCAAGGACGAGATCGTCCCGCTGCCGATCACCCGCGCCGACGGCGCGAGCGACACGCACCATATCGATGAAGGCATCCGTTTCGACGCCAGCATCGAAGGCATCCGCGGCGTCAAACCGATCGCGGACGGCGGCCGCATCACCGCGGCGTCGGCGAGCCAGATCTGCGACGGCGCATCGGGCGTCATCGTCGTCAACGACAATGGCCTGAGAGACCTCGGCGTCGCGCCGCTCGCCCGCATCCATCACCTGACGATGATGGGCGGCGACCCGGTCATCATGCTCGATGCGCCATTGCATGCCACCAAACGCGCGCTCGAGCGGGCGGGGATGAGCATCGACGACATCGATCTGTTCGAGGTCAACGAAGCTTTCGCCTCCGTCCCGACCGCCTGGCTGAAAACCACCGGCGCCGACCCCGAGCGGCTCAACGTCAATGGCGGCGCGATCGCGCTCGGCCATCCGCTCGGCAGCTCCGGCACCAAGCTGATGACCACGCTGGTCCATGCCTTGAAGGCGCGCAACAAACGCTACGGTTTGCAGACGATGTGCGAGGGCGGCGGCATGGCCAACGTCACCATCGTCGAGCGGCTGTAGCACGGAAGAAAGCCGCCAGACTTTGCGAGCATACCGCGCTCGAACAAGATGACCGGACAGGGCAACGATCCAGCGGGATCCCTCTGTCCGAAGCGACTAGGGAAGAAATGCCCCGCCCCGACGGAGCGCACGATCACCCGCAAGAGGTGACGGCGCTCCGCCACAGCGGCCACAATCACGCGGGACAACCCGCGGCGCGCGAGTGACAGGCCAAGGGGAGACCAAGGGGAGACCAAGGGAGAGCCTATGACGCATCCGTCGATTCATGCGCGCGCATTCCCCGACAAGGTCGCCTATCGCATGGCGCGCTCCGGCGACACGCTCAGCTATCGCGAACTCGACGAACGCTCGAACCAAGGCGCGCAGCTGTTCCGCGCGCTGGGCCTCAAGGCCGGCGACCACATCGCGCTGTTGATGGAGAACTGCCTCGCCTTCATGGAAATCTGCTGGGCGGCGCAACGCAGCGGGCTCTATTACACCGCGATCAGCCGCTACCTGACGCCGGAAGAAGTCGAATACATCGTCAGGGATTGCGGCGCCCGCATCGTTATCACGTCACCAAAATGCGCGCCCGTGCTGGAGCAGCTCGCCGCCGCGAGCCACGCTGCCGCGAGCGATGGGAGGCCGATTTTCTTCATCACCGGCAAGGCCCGGCCGCATTTCCGTTCCTGGGATGAGGCGCGCGCTGGCCTGCCCGTCACTCCAATTGCGGACGAAATCACCGGCCACGACATGCTCTATTCGTCCGGCACCACCGGGCGCCCCAAGGGCGTGCGCCGCGAAAGCGCGCCGACCCCGATCGACCAGCCCAATCCGCTCCTGATGCTGCTGTGCGCGAAGATGTGCGGCATGTCGGCGGACAGCATCTATCTGTCGCCCGCGCCGCTCTATCATGCGGCGCCGTTACGCTTCAACATGATGTCGGCGATCCTCGGCGGCACTTCCATCGTCATGGAATCGTTCGACGCCGAGGAATTCCTGCAACTCGTCGAGCAGTATCGCGCCACCCAGTCGCAACTGGTGCCGACGATGTTCGTGCGCATGCTCAAGCTGCCCGACGCGGTGCGGCTGCGCTACGACGTCTCCTCGCTCAGGGGCGCCATTCACGCCGCCGCGCCCTGCCCGGTGGATGTGAAGGCGAAGATGATCGACTGGTGGGGACCGATCCTGATCGAGTACTATGCCGGCTCGGAAGGCAACGGCGTCACCGTATCGAATTCGGAGCAGTGGCTCGCGCATCGCGGCACGGTCGGGCGACCGGTGGTCGGCGAGATCAAGATCCTCGATGACGACGATAACGAACTGCCGGCCGGCGAGATCGGCACGGTCTACTTCGCCGGCGGCCCGGAGTTTTCCTATCACAACGATCCGGTGAAGACGAAAGGCGCTTACAACGACAAAGGCTGGTCGACGCTCGGCGATGTCGGCTATCTCGACGCCGACGGCTTCCTCTATCTCACCGACCGCAAGGCCTACATGATCATCTCCGGCGGGGTGAACATCTATCCGCAGGAGACGGAAGACGCGCTGATCGCGCATCCGGAAGTGGCCGACGTCGCCGTGTTCGGCGTGCCCAACGAGGAGATGGGCGAGGAGGTCAAGGCGGTGGTGCAGCCGCACGATATGGCGCAGGCCGGCAAGGAGCTTGAGGCGCGCCTGATCGCATTCTGCCGGGAGCGGCTGTCGCCGATCAAATGTCCGCGCAGCGTCGATTTCGAGGCGGAGCTGCCGCGCACGCCGACCGGCAAGCTGGTCAAGCGGCACCTGCGCGACCGCTACTGGCGCAAGGCCCCGGCCGGCGTCTAGCTTGGTGCTGCCATGCGCGCCATTTTACGGATGCGGCGCGGAGCGCCGGTGCTATCATCGCCTTCGGCATGACGACGCAGGCATTCACCTTCTTCGATACCGCGATCGGCCGCTGCGGGCTGGCCTGGACGCCGCATGGCATCAATGCCGTGCTGCTGCCGGAGCGCCGCGAGATCGATGCCTGGCGGCGGGTGCTGCGGATGTTTCCCGATGCCGTGGAAGCACGGCCGACCGGCGAAGCCGATCGCGCCGCGCGAGCATTGCGGGCGCATCTGCGCGGCGAGGACAGCGAGATCGACGCCATCGCTCTCGATTTGAGCGCCATCCCGCCCTTCAATCAGAAGGTCTACGCCATCACGCGCGCGATCCCGCGCGGCGAGACGCTGACCTATGGTGAGGTTGCCAGGCGGCTCGGCGCATCGGGCGCGGCGCGCGCCGTCGGCCGCGCGCTCGGGCAGAACCCGATCCCGGTGATCGTGCCGTGCCATCGCGTGCTGGCCGCCAATGGCGCGACCGGCGGCTTCTCCGCCAATGGCGGGGTGGTGACGAAGTTCAGGCTGCTGGCGATCGAGGGAGCCAAGGCGACATCGGCGCCGACGCTGTTCGACGTGACGTTCTCAATTCCGCCCCGGCGACCCGATGGCTAGAAGCTCTATTCCGCCCCCGCCTCTTGCGGAGTGAACTGATAGACGGTGCTGCAGAATTCGCAGGTCACCGTCACCTTGCCGTCGCTGACCATCTCGACCCGGTCTTCTTGCGGAAAACTTGCCAGCATGCCGGACACCGCCTCGCGCGAGCAGGAGCACTGCGCCCGCGTCGGCTGCGTCGGGAACACCCGCACGCCGCGCTCGTGCGACCGCCGGTCGGGCAGCCGCACCGGCGACAAAGCGGGGGCGATCCGCTCGAGATGCTCGAAGGTCGATGTCGGCGTCTGCCCTGCGACCGGGGCGTCGTCCTCGGCGACCGTCGCGGCGACATGCCCGTCCGGCGCGTCGCCGGGATCGAGATCGGCCGTGCGGGCGCGCTCCGACGCCTTGGGCAAAAACTGCAGCAGCATGCCGCCGCCGCGCCATGCATGGCGCGGGCCGTCGCCGCTGCGCAGCTCCACGCCGACCGCAAGGCGCACACGCGTCGGAATCTGTTCCGAGCGAAGAAAATATTCGTGCGCGGCGTCTTCGAGCGTGCCGCCGTCAAGCGCCACGAGGCCCTGATAGCGGCTCATGTCCGGCCCCTGATCGATCGTCATCGCCAGATGGCCGCGCCCGAGCAATGCCGCCGAATCCTGTCCGTCGGCAAGGCGCGACGCATCGAACCGCGCATAGCCGCGCAACCGATCCGGCGAGGCGAAATCGACCACGATCAGCGAGACCGGGCCATCGGTCTGGGTTTGCAGGATGAAGCGGCCGTCGAATTTAAGCGCCGACCCCAGCAGCGCGGTCAGCACGATGGCTTCGCCGAGCAGCTTGCCGACCGGCGCGGGATAGGCGTGCTTGCCGAGAATCTCGTCGAGCGCCGGCCCAAGCCGCACCAGGCGGCCGCGCAGATCGAGCGGGGCGACCTCGAACGGCAGCACGACATCGTCCACCGGCACGCTCGACGGCGCGCGCTCGGCGGCGGGATCGGACACGGATATCGGATTGGGGGAATACGGAAAGTCGGTCATGGCCCCTTATCTAGGTGCGATTGCGCCCATCGGAAGACCCGCGCCGGCGCAGGCGCGGGTTGCATGTCGGCACGACTCCGGACGGGAACGTCAGGCGACGGCGTGAAGGCACCAGGCCAAAATGCCCTTCTGGGCGTGGAGCCGGTTTTCGGCCTCGTCGAACACCACGGACTGCGGCCCGTCGATGACCTCGTCCGTCACCTCGTCGCCACGATGCGCCGGAAGGCAATGCATGAACAGCGCATCCGGCCGGGCCAGGCTCATCAGCCGCGCATTGACCTGATAGGGCCGCAGGATGTTGTGGCGATGATCCCCGTCCTTGTCGCCCATCGACACCCAGGTGTCGGTGACGACGCAGTCGGCGTCCTTCACCATCGCCTCGGGATCGGTTCCCATCGTCACCGGCGCATCGGCTGTCTTGATCCAGTCCCGCAGCAGCTTGTTGGGCGCGAACTGCGGCGGCGTCGCCACCCGCAGGTTGAAGCGGAAGCGTTCCGCGGCATGCGCCCACGACGCCATCACATTGTTGTCGTCGCCGACCCAGGCCACCGTGCGTCCCTCGATCGGCCCGCGATGCTCCTCATAGGTCATGACGTCGGCCATCACCTGGC
>JBEBWH010000200.1:0-6046 GCA_040392305.1 Bradyrhizobium sp.
GCAGGCGTCACGCTGACGCGGCGTGACGCCGGATGACCCCGGCGACAATGGCGGATGCCGGTCTTGCCGGCGCCGCCTGAGCCAGACGATTGATCCGCGACGCCGAAATCAGTAAAATTTTCTTTGGGTGCTCGCGGTTCACGGACAGGATCGCCGGACGAGGGAGGCAACGACCGGAATTTGAACCGGCGGGACGTTGATCGAACCAGACCTGTATCACGCCTGCAGCACAAGGAACGGCGCGCGAACAGGGTGCGCGGCACCACGATGTACAAAAGATTCGGTCTCATTGCTGCGATCGTCGGAGGAGCCATTCTTATGGCGCTGTCCTCCGACAGCGCATGGGCCGACCGGCGCATCGCCCTTATCGTCGGCAACTCCGCCTATCAGACCGTCCCGCGGCTGCCGAACCCGTCACGCGACGCCAATGCCGTCGGCAAGATGTTCCGCGACGCCGGCTTCGATTCGGTCGAGGTGCTGTCCGATCTCGGCAATCTCGATTTCAAGCGCGCCATCCGCAAATTCGAGGCCGACGCCGACAATGCCGATATCGCCGTGATCTACTATGCCGGCCACGGCATCGAGATCAACGGCGCCAACTATCTGATCCCGGTCGACGCCCGCCTTGGCAGCGACCGCGACGCCGAGGACGAAGCGATCCGGCTCGAACGCATGGTGCTGTCGGCCGATGGCGCCAAGAAGCTGCGCGTCATCATCCTCGACGCCTGTCGCGACAACCCCTTCACGGTGAAGATGCGCCGCGAGCGCCGGGCCGCGTTGCGCGCCATCGCATCCGGCCTCGGCCAGGTCGAGCCGACCTCGACCGACACGTTGATCGCCTATGCGGCGAAGGCCGGCTCGACCGCCGAGGACGGCGACGGCAACCACAGCCCGTTCACCGTCGCGCTGTTGAAGAACCTCACGGTGCCGGGCCTCGACATCCGCCTCGCCTTCGGGCGCGTCCGCGACGAGGTGATGAAGATCACCGCCAACCGTCAGGAGCCGTTCGTGTACGGTTCGCTGGGCGGCGGCAATATCTCGCTGGTGCCCCCGCCGGTGGTCGAGAAAGAGGCGTCGGACGCCGACGTCAAGGCCGACTTCGATCTGGTGGCGAAGATCAATTCGCCGCGGGCGTGGGAGGTCTTCCTCAACACCTACAAGACCGGCTTCTATGCCGATCTGGCCCGGGCGCAGCTCGCGAGCCTCTCCACCGGCCAGCAACCGGGCGGCACGGCGCGCGACGCCGGCAATGTCACGGTCGCGGCCCTGCCGTCCGAAACGCCGGCGCCCGGCCGCGAACCGTCATCGAAGGAACGGCTCGATTTCGACAAGCTGAAGGACGCCACCGACCAGAAAGCGCTCAAGGCCTTCATACGGCGCTATCCCGACTCGCCGCTGGCGCTTCAGGTGCAGCAGCGCCTAGAGGTTCTCGAACGTGCCGCCGCGGAGCGCGCCGAAAAGAAGCGCGCCGAACGCGCGGCTGCCCGCCTTGCCGCCGAGCAGGCCCGCCTCGAAGCGGAGCGGAAGAAGGCCGAGCTAGCCGCGGCGAAGAAGCGCGAGGAAGAAGAGCGGCGCGCCAAAGCCGCGGAAGCCGCTCAGCAAGCGAAGGCCGCCGAGGCCGAACGCAAGGCGGCCGAAGCCAAGCGCAAGGCCGAGGAAGCCCAGCGCCGCGCCGAGGAACGTGCCGCCGCAAAGACGGCGGCCGAAGCCGCGCGCCAGAAAGCCGAGAGCGAGCGCGCTGCCCGTCAGGCCGAGCTTGAGCGGCAGAAGGCCGAGGAAGAGCGCCGCAAAGCCGAACTCGCCAAACAGAAGGAAGAAGCCTGCGGACGCGAGGAAGGCCGTCTGAAAGACCTCGCCGCCAAGGGCAGCGACGGCAAGGGCCTCGACGATGTGAAGGCTTTCGCCAGGGATGTGACCTGCGAACGTCTGCAGCCGCAGGTGGCCACCACGATCAAGACTTTCGAGGACGAGATCGCCAGCCGCCTTATCAAATCGGCACAGGCCGAACTCGCCCGTATCGGCTGCTTCGCCGGCGACGCCGACGGACAGTTCGGGCCGGCGACGAAGGCCGCGCTCGGCCGCTACCAGTCCGCCAGCGGCAGCCGTGCGCCGGGCGACGCCGCCATCACGCAGGACACCGTCGCCGAACTGACCAAGCAGACCGGCCGCGTCTGCCCGCTGGAGTGCAAGGCGGGCGAGGTTGCGAAGGGCGAGACTTGCGTGGCCGTCACCAAGCCGTTCGCGCCGCCTCCGCCACCGACGGCCACACGCAAGGACGACGACAAGCCGGCCCGCAAGTCGGCGAAGAAGCCGGAGCGCGCGCAGACTGCGCGGCAGCGCGAGCCCGCGCCGCGCGCCCGCCAGGAGGCCGCTCGCCCGTCCTACGGTTCGTCTTCATCCTATAGCGGCCGCTCGACCATGATCGGCGTCGGCTTCTGACATCGCGCTTACGAAAGGTTTCGACGATGGCTCCGCACCTTCGCTTCGCCGGCCTGATCGCCCCCGCAAGTGTGGCGCTGGCGCTGGCATGCGCTTCTCCCACCGCTGCCAGCGAGGGCGCAATTTCCAGCCTGACCGCCAGGCCCGCGGCGGCGATCGCCGCATCCACCGCGCCATCCTCGTCGCCGCGAAAGGCGGATGCATCAGCCACGGCATTCGCACATCGCGCCACCGCCGCCCCGCGGCGGATCAGCCGCCTTGCGCCTGCGCCCACGCCCCGTCCGCCGCTGCGCTACGCCGCGGCGAACTGGGGGACCTGCCCGGATTTCCAATGCGGCCGCCTCATCGGACTGATGCTCGGCATCGGCTTCTGACGGACGCCCGTTTTGAATCTGCGCCGTTTGATTTTGATAAAGACAGGAGCCTGCGGTAGTGTCGTCTGGCGCCATCTCTCATCATCATCTCGCTCTGACCCGGACCGTTGCATGCGAATCCGTCTCCTGCCCTGCATCCTGATCGCCCTGTTGCTGTTGCCTTTCGGGGCGGCCGTCGCGGCGCAAGGCAAGGGCGGACGGGTAGCGCTGGTCATCGGCAATGCGAAATATCCCGACAGCGAAACGCCGCTGAAGGAGCCGATCAACGACGCGCGAGCGCTGGCAGACGAACTCAAGCGCGACGGCTTCGACGTCGATATCGGCGAGAACCTGACCGGACAGGCGATGCGTCGCGCGATCGATCGTCTCTACGGCAAGATCAAACCCGACTCGGTGGTCGTGCTGTTTTTCAGCGGCTACGGCATCCAGTCCGGCCGCCAGAGCTACATGATTCCGGTCGACGCCCAGATCTGGAGCGAGGCCGACGTGCGCCGCGACGGCCTCAGCCTCGAAGCCATCCTCGGTGAGATCAATAGCCGCGGCGCGGGGGTCAAGATCGCATTGCTCGATGCATCGCGGCGCAATCCGTTCGAGCGACGCTTCCGCAATTTTTCGGCCGGCCTCGCGCCGGTGATCGCACCGAGCGGCACGCTCGTGATGTATTCGGCGGCGCTCAGTTCGGTGGTAAGCGAGGCGGGCAGCGACCGCAGCCTTTTCATCAGCGAACTGCTGAAGGAAATCCGCGTGCCCGGCCTCACCGCGGAGGAAACGCTGAACCGCACCCGCGTCGGCGTCACCCGCGCCTCGCGCGGCGAGCAGGTGCCGTGGCTGTCGTCGTCACTGGCGGAGGAGTTCTCGTTCAGTTCGAGCGGACCGGCGCAGGCCATCGCCGCCACCGCACCGACGCCCCCCGCAACGCCCGCGCCGACGCCACCGCCGCAACCAGCTCCCGCACTCGCTGCGGCCGAACCCGCAAAATCAACCGAGGCCGAAAAGCCCGAGCCGACGGTGCAGGCCCCGCTACCCGCTGCCGAAGCTCCGAAAACCACCGAAGCGCCGAAGCCCGCGGAAACGCCCAAACCCACAGCGGATGCGCCCAAGCCCGCCGAGGCTCCGAAGCCCGCAGCCGACGCAAAGCCGGCCGAACCGCCGAGCCCGCCGCCGGTGGTGGCCGCGCTGCCGCCCAAACAGGAGACAGCGCCGCCCGCTTTACCGGAAAAGCCCAACGCAGTGGCGCTGGCCAATGATCCGACCATCAAGGCACTCTCGGAGCGGCTGGCGAGCCAACCCGGCGACCAGAACACTTACTACAAGCGCGGTCAGGTCTATGCCAGCAAGGGCGCCTATGAGCTTGCCATCAAGGATTTCAACGAGGCCATCCGCCTCAACCCGCGCGACGTCGAGGCGTTCAACAACCGCTGCTGGACCCGCGCGGTGATCGGCGATCTGAAGCCCGCGCTGAAGGATTGCAACGAGGCGCTGCGGCTGCGGCCGGGCTTTATCGATGCGCTCGACAGCCGCGGCCTCGTTCACCTCAAGACCGGCAACCACAAGAACGCCATCGCCGATTTCGACGCGGCGCTGAAGATCAATCCGCGCCTGACCTCCTCGCTCTATGGCCGCGGCATCGCCCGCGCACGCAGCGGCGCGGCCGAGAGCGGGGCGCGCGACGTCGCCAACGCCAAGGCGATGGACCCCAACATCGTCAGGGAATTTGCCGGATACGGAGTGAAGTGACCGCGCGCAAACCTCGTTCGCCGTTGATTTTGAACTTTGCCCGCTGACGACGCGACTATCGATTGGACCTGGCGGCTGCCCCGCTTTTTGTTTGATGTGCCGATTGCCGACGCCAACAGACGCGACAAGGATTGCTATCATGTCACATTCGTTTCTTGCCGGTTTCACGACACGCGCGATTGCGGCGCTCGCCATCGCCGGAGCAGTCGCCGCGGCAGCTACCACGGCGTCCGCGGAAAATGTCAGCGCCGACCAGATCGTGCGCGCGCTGTCGAAAAAGCCGCTCACCCGCAGCCTGTCGGGCGCGCGTACCGACCCTGCCGCGGCAGCCACCGAAAACCGCTTCATCGAATCGCTGCGCAACCGCACGACCCGCTCGCTTTCGCTCGGCGAACGCGAGCAGATCGCGGCGGTGGTGGCCGACAAGCCGAAGATCGATCTTGAAATCAACTTCGAATACAACTCCGCCGAGATCAGCGCGAGCGCCATGCCCGCCGTCGCCGCGCTCGGCAAGGCGCTGTCCGACCCGACCCTGAAGGGCTCGACCTTCCTCGTCGCCGGACACACCGACGCGGCCGGCACCGACAGCTACAATCAGGATCTGTCCGAACGCCGCGCCGACACCATCAAGCGCACGCTGGTCGAGAAATACGGCGTCAACGCCAGCGATCTCGTAAGCGCGGGCTACGGCGAATCCAAGCTGAAGACCCCCACCGCGCCGATGGACGCCGCCAACCGCCGCGTCCAGGTGGTGACGATGTCGAGCCGGACCGCCGCGGCGCAATAGCGCCGTGGCATCGCGCCGATCGCCCGCGAGCGTTCCGCCTTGCCTGCGGGACGCTCTTTCTTTTCGTAGCGTCATCCCGCAAATTGGTTGTCACCCGCCCACCCGCGACGGTGCCGGCACTATCCATCGCGTCGAGAGGCCCATGATCCCGGCAGTCCAATCCCGTGCTTTTCCGGCCGCGCTGATCCTGACGCTGATCGGCGGCCTGCCACTGCCGGGCATCGCCTCGCCCGCCGCCGCGCAGCAGGCGAACGCAGCCGCGGGCGCCGCCGTCATCGTCGCCAAGGCCACCAACGCCTGCTTCTCCGATCTCGTCCGCGTCACCGGCTTCATCGCTCCGCGCAGGGTCGCGGTCGCAGGGGTCGATACCGAGGGGTCGCGCGTCGCCCAGGTGCTGGTGCGCGAGGGCGACATCGTCAAGGCCGACCAGGAGCTGGCGCGTCTGATCCCGCCGGGCGGCGCGCAGCCGACGCAGGCCTTGCGCGCCCCGGCCGCGGGGCTGGTCATGGAGGTTCGGACGCGCGAGGGCGCACCGGCGTCGCCACAGGGCGGACCAATGTTCAGGATCGCGGTCAACAACCAGATCGAACTCGACGCCGAGGTGCCGAGCATCCATCTGCTCAAGCTCAATCCGGGCGCCAGCGCCCGCAGCAGCATCGCCGACCAGGGCGAGATGACCGGCTCCGTGCGGCTGGTCGCGGCCGAAATC
>JBEBWH010000201.1:0-6043 GCA_040392305.1 Bradyrhizobium sp.
TGGCGAGCAGCACCGACGACGGCGCGGCGGCGTCGCCCTGGAAGCCTCCGAACTGCGCCGCGTCCTTCAGGCCGGTGCTCTGGCCGTTCGACAGCTTCGCGACCAGCTTGCCGCCTTCGATGGCGTAGCCGGCGACGTCGGCATGGCTGCCCGACGCCAGCGGCGCGGCGGCGTCGAGAAACGCCTTGGCGCGGGCGATCACCTTGGCGCCGCGCGCCTTGTCGTAGCCGCGCGCCTCACCGGCCTCGTGCGGAATGACGTCGGTGCCGTAGAAGGC
Organism: Bradyrhizobium sp.; assembly: GCA_040392305.1. Lineage (GTDB taxonomy): Bacteria > Pseudomonadota > Alphaproteobacteria > Rhizobiales > Xanthobacteraceae > PRO6. The sequence continues at coordinate 278 of JBEBWH010000201.1, forward strand.
GTCATACAGGCTGCCCCAGCGCGCATTGGCGGCGTTGAGCGCATAGCGCGCATTGGTCAGCGGCACCACGAGCTGCGGGCCGCAGATGCGGCCGATCTCGTCATCGACATTGGCGGTTGTGACCGCGCTGGCCGAAGGCTCCGGAACGAGATAGCCGATCTCCTGCAGAAAGGCCTTGTAGGCGGCGGCGTCGAACGCCTTGCCCTTGTGGGCGCGATGCCAGTCGTCGATCTTGCCCTGCAGCGTGTCGCGGATGGCGAGCAGTTCGCGGTTCTTCGGCGCAAGGTCGCGTACGATCTGCGCGAGACCGGCCCAGAATGCGTCCGGAGCGATGCCGGTGCCGGGGGCCGCCTCCTTCTCGACGAAGTCGAACAGCTCGCGGGCGATCTTCAGTCCATGGGCATCGATACGGGTCATAGGCACGGTCTCACGGTTAGGTGGTCGGGCGGCAAAATGGGAAAAATATCTGGCGGAAGCGCCAGCAGAGGTCTTTTAGCGCGAAAAGCCGCCGAATGAGAAGGCTTTTGCCGGAAGCGGCGCGCGCAGCTTAGACCAAAGTCAGGCGCTAAAGCCTGTCGACCGGATCAAAGGCCCGCCGTTGCATGCGGAATGTCGTGCTTTCCGGCGGCATCGCCGCCGGCGCGGACGCTGATTGCGCGACGGAGCCGTAGAATATCGATCTCCGAACGTGCCGCGGAACCACGCATCCGTTTCATTGACACTCGTCGCGTTCTTTCGGATTTTACCCGCTCGCCTTTTTACCTTCGGGGGTGTGTCGCCTGGGGCTCATGGAGATCGCGGATGCTTGCCCGCCTCGTTGCCATTGTCATGCTGCTGAGCGCGGCCCCGGCCATCGCCGCGGATGTGACGCTTCTCAACGTGTCCTACGATCCCACGCGCGAGCTCTACGCCGAATTCAACAAGGCGTTCGCCGAACACTACCGCAAGGAAACCGGCAAGACCGTCGAGATCAAGCAGTCGCATGGCGGCTCCGGCAAGCAGGCGCGCTCGGTGATCGACGGACTTCGGGCGGATGTGGTGACGCTGGCGCTGGCCTACGATATCGACGCCATCGCCGAGAGGGGCCTGATCGCGCCGGACTGGCAGAAGCGGCTGCCGCAGAACGCATCGCCCTATGTCTCGACCATCGTGTTTCTGGTGCGCAAGGGTAATCCGAAAGGCATCAGGGACTGGGACGATCTGATCAAGAACGGCGTCAGCGTGATCACGCCGAACCCGAAGACGTCGGGCGGGGCGCGCTGGAATTATCTCGCCGCATGGGGCTATGCGCTGAAGCGATTCGGCTCGCAGGACAAGGCGCGCGATTTCGTCGCAAAGATTTTCAGGAACGTGCCGGTACTCGATACCGGCGCGCGCGGATCGACCGTGACATTCGTCGAACGCGGCGTCGGCGATGTGCTGCTGTCGTGGGAGAACGAAGCCTTTCTCGCGCAGAAGGAATTCGGCCGCGACAAGTTCGAGATCGTGGCGCCGTCGCTGTCGATACTGGCCGAGCCGCCGGTGGCCGTGGTCGACAAGGTCGTCGACAGGAAAGGAACCCGCGCGGTGGCTGACGCCTACCTCAAATACTGGTATACGAAGGAAGCGCAGGAGATTGCGGTGCGCAATTTCTATCGCCCGCGCGATCCGGAGCTTGCCGGAAAATACGAAGGCAGCTTCGCGAAGGTCGAGCTGTTCGGCATCGACGACGTGTTTGGCGGATGGGCCAGGGCGCAAAAAGAACATTTCAGCGAGGGCGGCGTGTTCGATCGGATCTACTCGAATTAGTTCGAGGTCGTCGTTTCGTTGGCTTGCGTATCGGGGCGGGTGACGGCGGTTTCTGACGCCGGCGACGGCGCACCGACGGAACGGGGACAGGTTGGGGAAGCCAGTGAACGGATCGGTACAGCGCAGTTCGCTGCCGGGATTCGGCCTGACGATGGGGCTGACCCTCACATGGCTCTCGATCATCGTCCTGATTCCGATCCTCGGCCTGTTCGTGAAGACCTTCGAGCTGAGTCTTGCCGAGTTCTGGGCCATCATCACCAGCCGCCGCACGATGAATGCGCTGAAGATTTCGTTCGGCCTGTCTTTCGCGGCTGCCTGCACCAGCCTGGTGATCGGGATGGTGGTGGTGTGGGCGCTGGTGCGCTATCGCTTTCCCGGCCGCCGTCTGTTCGACGCCATCGTCGATCTGCCATTCGCCTTGCCGACGGCGGTGGCGGGCGTGGCGCTGACCACGCTGTTTGCACAGAACGGCTGGCTTGGCGGGCCGCTCGATGCGCTCGGCCTCAAGGTCGCCTTCACGCCGCTCGGCATCTATGTGGCGATGGTGTTCATCAGCTTTCCGTTCGTCGTGCGCACGGTGCAGCCGGTGCTGCTCGATCTGGAGGTGGAACTGGAGGAGGTCGCGGTCAGCCTCGGCGCCAGCCGCTGGCATGTCGTGACCCGCGTCATCCTGCCGAGCATCGCGCCCGCCATTCTCACCGGCTTCGCGCTGGCGTTCGCCCGCGCCGTCGGCGAATACGGCTCGGTGATCTTCATCGCCGGCAATCTGCCGAACGTATCGGAGATCGCGCCGCTTTTGATCGTGATCCGGCTGTCGGAGTTTCGTTACGCGGATGCGACCGCGATCGCCGTCGTCATGCTGCTGGCGGCGTTTCTCATCCTGTTCCTGATCAATCGCCTGCAACGCTGGGCGCAAAGCCGCGCGCCGGTTCTGTGAGCGGGTGATGCGATGACGGTGCTTTCGACCCGTTCTCCCGTGCCGGCTGTCGCGAAGCCGAAAGCGGATGCGTGCAGCGAGCCGTGGCCGGTGCGCGCCGCCATCATCACGCTGGCGGTGGCGTTTCTGATTGTGTTCATCGTGCTGCCGCTGGTGGTGGTGTTCGCGGAGGCGTTCTCGCGCGGCGCGGCGGCTTATGCGGCGGCGCTCGCGGAGCCGGAAGCGGGCGGCGCGATCCGGCTGACGCTGATGGTGGCGGCGATCTCGGTCGGCCTCAATCTGACATTTGGCGTCGTCATGGCGTGGGCCATCGCCAAGTTCGATTTTGTCGGCAAGACGCTGCTGATCACGCTGATCGACCTGCCGTTCTCGATCAGCCCGGTGATCTCGGGCATGGTTTTCGTGCTGCTGTTCGGCGCGCAGGGCTTCTTCGGCGCCTGGCTAATCGAGCGCGACATCCCGATTCTGTTCGCGCTGCCGGGCATCGTGCTGGCGACGACCTTCGTGACCTTCCCGTTCGTGGCGCGCGAACTGATCCCCTTGATGTTGCAGCAGGGTACGCAGGAAGAGGAGGCGGCGCTGTCGCTCGGCGCGTCCGGCTGGCGCACCTTCGTTCGCGTCACCTTGCCCAATATCAAATGGGGGCTGCTCTATGGCGTATTGCTGTGCAATGCGCGGGCGATGGGCGAGTTCGGCGCGGTCTCGGTGGTGTCGGGGCACATCCGCGGCGAGACCAATACTATGCCGCTGCTGGTCGAAATCCTCTATAATGAATATCAGTTCATGGCATCCTTTGCGGTGGCATCGCTGCTGGCGCTGCTCGCGGTGGTGACGCTCGTCGCCAAGGCCGTGCTGGAACGCAAGCTTGAGAAAGGCCAATAGTCCGGTGACGATCGAAGTGCGCAATATCGTGAAGCGGTTCGGCGGTTTCGCCGCGCTGGACGGCGTCGATCTCAAGGTCGATACCGGTGAGCTGCTGGCGCTGCTCGGCCCCTCCGGGTCGGGCAAGACCACCTTGTTGCGCATCATCGCCGGCCTTGAATGGCCCGACGAGGGCGATATCCGCTTCGACGGCGAGGACGCGCTGAGGCAGGGCGCGGGCGAGCGCCATGTCGGCTTCGTGTTCCAGCACTACGCCCTGTTCCGCCACATGTCGGTGTTCGAGAACGTCGCCTTCGGCCTGCGCGTGCAGCCGCGCGCGATCCGCAAGAACGAGACGGCGATCCGGGCTCGCGTCAACGAGCTGCTCGACCTCGTGCAGTTGCGCTGGCTCGCCGAGCGCTATCCGAGCCAGTTGTCCGGCGGCCAGCGCCAGCGCATCGCGCTCGCCCGCGCGCTTGCGATCGAGCCGCGCATTCTGCTGCTCGACGAGCCGTTCGGCGCGCTCGACGCCAAGGTACGCAAGGAGTTGCGGCAGTGGCTGCGCACGCTGCATGATGAAATCCATGTCACCTCGATCTTCGTCACCCACGATCAGGAGGAGGCGCTGGAAGTCGCCAACCGCGTAGTGGTGATGGACAAGGGCCGCATCGAGCAGATCGGCACCCCGGCCGAGGTCTACGACAATCCGGCGAGCGCCTTCGTCCATGCCTTCATCGGCGAATCCATCGTGCTGCCGGTGGAGGTGCGCGAGGGCCGCGTGCGGCTCGGCCCGCATGACCTGAAGCTCGCCGCCAACGGCGCGGCGGCGGGGCCGTCGCAGCTGTTCGTACGCCGGCACGATATGGATGTCGGTCCGGTCGGCTCCGGCGCGTTCGAGGGCGCGGTGCGGCGGGTGCGCACCTTCGGCCCGGTGCAGCGCGCCGACGTGGCGCTGACCTCGGCCGCCGGCGAGACGCTGATCGAGATCGACACCCCGCGCGACCGGCCGCTGGCGCCGGGCGATGTGGTCGGGCTGCATCCGCGCCGCTACCGCATCTTCGCCGCCGAGGCGTGACGCCGCGCCCGCCGCGCGTTATCGTGATGGCGGCCAGCCGGTTCGAAGAAGCGAGGGTCGGACCAGCAACGACGGCACCATCAATCGACTTGCCGCCGGGCTGGCCGCGCTATCGCGGCGATTGCCCCCGTTATCCGTCGCGGCGCGCAGCTCCGTTCACGATTCAGCCACGGTTGATGTGCAACAACAGCTCCCTTCCTGCGGGGGTCTTTCAGATGTTGCGGACAATCGTTGCGGCCGGCGCGGGCCTGGCTTTGGCGCTGGCGTTGAGCGGCTGCGGGGCGGACCGCCCGCCGCCCGAGGAGCCGGCGTTCTATCTCAGCATGGCCCATGGCGGCGCCAAGCTCGACAGCGCGGTCGCGGCCTCGATGATCTCCGGCTATCGCCGCAACAACGGCCTTGGCGAGGTCACGGTCGATCCGCAGCTCACGGCGGCGGCGGAAGTGCAGTCGATGGCGATGGCGAAACGCAACAAGCTCGACCATGACGCCGGCGGGCCGATGATCCGGCGCATCAAGGCGGCCGGTTTCGAACCGGCGCTGGCGGTCGAGAACATCTCGGCGGGCTATCACACGCTGGCGGAAGCGTTTTCTGGCTGGCGCGATTCGCCTCCCCACCGCGCCAACATGCTCAAAAAGGGCGTGACCCGGATGGGGATCGCCGCAACCTATGCGCCCAATACCAAATACAAGGTGTTCTGGACGCTGATCCTCGCCGCGCCCGACAGCCAATGACGGCGACGTGACGAGGCGCGGCGCCAAAGCCCGGTTGACGGCGGAGGCAACTGCGGCCACGTTAAGATGAAAGGTCGGCTTCGATCCGGACCGCGATGCGGGTTCCGGTTTTGCGTGCGCCGGCCAAATGCATGCCCCGTTGGGATTTTCCTGATGCAGATGATCGCGATGTCCCTGCCAATGCGCGATACGCACAGGGTTGATTGCCGCTGCGCTGTCGACAAGCCCTGCTGATGGACACGACCCCCGCGATATCGTCCGCCCCGGCGGTGCCGGCGACCGCGCGCCGCGTGCTGGTGCTACAGGGCGGCGGCGCGCTCGGCTCCTATCAGGCCGGGGCCTACAAGGCCTTGTGCGCGCATGACTTCGAG
>JBEBWH010000202.1:0-6040 GCA_040392305.1 Bradyrhizobium sp.
TTCCCGTGGGAAAACGCCACGCCGGCCGGCGCGGAGGCAGCGAAGCCGCCCGCGCAGGCCGAGCGCAAGAGCCGGCGCGCGCAGGAGAAGCGTCAGCGCGCGCGGCGCGACGAGGATTCGGCCAGCACGCCGGCGACGTCGCAGGAGCCGGCCGCGGATACGGCGACACGCTCGGATCAGGCAAAGCCGGCCCCGCACGCCAGACGTCAGAAGGGCAAGCCGGTTCCGGCCGCCGAGCCGTCGGCGAAGGACGAGGCCGACAAGGCCAGGACGGCCGCGCCCGTTCCCGCCGCCGATGCCGCCAGGCCGGCGGCCGGGAAGGCGGAGGAGCCGGCGAAGAAGGATACCGCCGCACCGGCTGCGACCAGCGAGAGCGGCGGCGCCGAGAGCGCGAAGCCGGACGCGGACAAGGCTGATGCGGCGAAGGCCGACGCGCCCAAGGCCGATATGCCGAAGGCGGATTCGCCCAAAGCCGATGCGCCCAAATCCGTCGATGCGCCCAAGTCTGTCGATGCGCCGGATGCCGCCAAGACCGACGCCGGGCCGGAAAGCGCATCGCCGCAGACGGACGCCAAGCCTTCCGACGCCAAGCCTTCCGATGCCAAGCCTTCTCCTTCCGATGAGAAGCCGGCTGACAGCAAGCCTGCGGCGTCCCAGCCGTCGGAAAGCAAGCCCTCCGAGAGCAGGCCGTCCGACGCCAAATCATCCGAGGCCAGGCCATCTGAATCCAAGCCGTCTGAATCCAAGGCGTCCGAGACGAAGCCGTCCGAGACCAAGCCTGTGGAATCACCGGCTGCAGCCGCGAGCGATGCCAGGCCGGCCGGCGACAGCAGCAAGCCGGCTGAGACACCGGTGGCCCCGCTGCGCGCCGACCCCGTGCCGCAGGTGACGCCCGCGCCGAAAGCGGACGGAACCGGGGACAAGCCCGCGGCGCCATCGCCCGCGAGCCCCGCCGAGCCGGCCAAGAGCGGCGCAAGCGCTGACAGCGGCGCGGCCGACAAGCCCGCCGACGCCAAGTGACCGCGTCAACGCCGATGTAAAAAAAACGGCCTCCGATGATCGGAGGCCGTTTTGTTTTCAGGCGACGGGAACCGCAGCCTTACTGCTGCTCGGCCGCTGCGGCCGGCTGCTCGTCCTCGATATCCGCGTCGGGATCGAAGAACTCGCCGGCGGCGGCGAGCGCCTCGGCCGCCGCATCCTGGTCTTCCTTGCGGCTGTTGACGTCTTCGCCGCGGTTGATGCGATCGGCTTCGTCTTGGCTGCGCGCCACCGTGACGCTGACGCTGACTTCGACTTCCGGATGCACGGCGATCGAAACGCCATGCTGGCCGATCGTCTTGATCGGGTGGTCGAGCAGCACCTGCTGGCGATGCACGTTGACGCCATCGTCGGCGAGGCCCGAGATGATGTCGCGCACCGACACCGAACCGTAGAGCTGGCCGGTTTCCGACGCCTGGCGGATGATGATGATGTTGCGGCCGTCGATCTTCTCGGCGACCTTGGTGGCCTCGGTCTTCGCGGCGATGTTGCGCGCCTCAAGCTCGGCCTTCATGCCTTCGTACTTGGCGCGGTTGTCGGCGGTGGCCCGCAGCGCCTTGTTGTTCGGCAGCAGAAAGTTGCGGGCGAACCCGTCCTTGACGCGCACGACGTCGCCCATCTGTCCGAGCTTGGCGATGCGTTCCAGCAAAATGACTTCCATGTGTATCTCCGTGGTCGATGTTTGAGGTTGGATCAGGAATAAGGCGCCGGCGGTGGCGCGCGGCGTTGGTAAAAGCGGGCCCGCAGGCCCACGAAGGCGTCGATCAGGCCGAGGCCGACCAGCAGGATCACCGGCCAGCCGAACAGCCCGACGGCGACATAGGCGCAGCTCAGCCAGAGGAAGCGGCTCTTCAGCGGCTGGGTGATGACATGCAGCGTGGCGAAGCCGACCAGCGCGTAGGCGGTCATCAGCGCCGCGGTGACGATCTGGGCGACGATGGCCGGCAGTCCGCCGACGAAACTGAGCGCGGCGGCGACCGACAGCGTCACCAGCGTCATCGGCGGCAGTTCGAACGATCGCAGGTCCGGCCACGGACGGCTGAGCAGGTTCGAGGCGCGGGCGACCCGGCCGGCGAGCCACATATTGAGCGTCAGCGTCATCATCGCGATCGATGCGCCGGCGGCGGGCGCCATGCCGACCAGCAGATCGACGACGCGGTCGGTCTCTTCGGCAATCGAATCGCCGGCCGGAATTCCCATCAGCCGCATCAGGCCGCGCTTGAGGGTGGCGGTGATGGTTTCGGCGTCGGCGCCGAGGGTGAACAGCGCGCTGAGCGTGGTCAGCATGGCGAAGCCCGCGGCCCACAGCACGAGGCGGCCGACCGGATACCATTCGACCGCGGCGGCGTCGCCATTGGCGCGGCCGAGCAGCGCAAGGCGCGCCAGCCACCACGCCGGGAGCCCGATGGTGATTGCGAAGGCGGCGACATAGCCGAAGCCGAACAGGAAGCCGATGCCGAGCGAGGCGGCGAGCGCGCCGAACAGCGCGGCGAGATGTCCCCAGCCCAGGCCCGCCACCATCAGCGGCAGCGGCGCGAGATAGAACAGCACGAGCGAAAGCAGCGCGCCCGATGCGATCGAGGCGAACATGAAGGCCGACGCCGCGCCGGCCGCCAGAGCAATGAGCAGAGATGTGATCGCCATCAGCTGTCCCGCTCCCTTCGAGCGGTTAGAGGCGTCCCGCGGGACCCCCAACCTTCCAGCACGGCACGACCCGCACTGTTCATAAAAGCCAAAAAGGCGGGTGCGTGATCCGCACCCGCATTTGTCGTGTTACGCGATCAGCGGATCACGTAGGGAAGCAGACCCAGGAAGCGCGCGCGCTTGATGGCGCGGGCGAGCTCACGCTGCTTCTTGGCGGACACTGCCGTGATGCGGCTCGGCACGATCTTGCCGCGCTCGGAGACGTAGCGCATCAGCAGCTTGGAGTCCTTGTAGTCGATCTTCGGCGCGTTGGCGCCCGTGAACGGGCAAGTCTTGCGACGGCGGAAGAACGGACGGCGTGCACCTGCATCGGCCATGGTGATTACTCCTCGGTCGCCGCTTCGGCGGCAGCATCATCACGCGGGCGGCGCGGGCCGCGATCGCCACGGGGGCCGCCATCGCGCGGGCCACGATCGTCACGCTCGCGGTCGCGATCGGCCTTGCGCATCATCGCGGAGGGGCCTTCCTCCAGTTCGTCGACGCGCACGGTGAGATAGCGGATGATGTCTTCGTTGATCCGCTCCTGCCGCTCGAGCTCGGCCACCACGGCGGCCGGCGCATCGATGTTGAAGAACATGAAATGCGCTTTGCGATTCTTGTTCATGCGGTAGGTGAGGGAGCGGATGCCCCAGTTTTCGGTCTTGGTGATCTTGCCGCCCATCTGCTCGATGATGCCGGTGATCTGCGTGGTCAATTCCTCGACCTGCTGCGCACTGGCGTCCTGACGCGCAAGAAACACATGCTCATAAAGTGGCATGACAGTCCTTTCCTTGTTTCTGTGAAGCCCGGCGGCAAGCCCTTCGAGCCTTTCGGGAAAGGCTCAAAAATGCTCAGAAGGCGGGAACACGGGACGACGGGCTGATGACGCCCTGCCGCATCAATCTGTTGAGGGATTGCTGTGACCGTCCGTTCAGCTCCCGGCCGAAGCTTCACGAATGCCGCGCGTTATACGGATTTTCGGCCCATTTGCAAGCAAGGAACGGCGATGGCGGGGCCGAATCGGACCGGGCCGGTCCGGCTTGACATCAAATCCCGCGCGGTGTCTTACCAGCCGGCTTTGGGAACATGCGCCGCGCCGCGGCCGGCGCAGTCTGCATCGATCAGCGCCCGGAGGGCGGGCGCGACGGGGACCAATCATGACAGCATCCACTCTGGCTTTGACCTTTCCGGGGCAGGGCTCCCAGGCCGTCGGCATGGGCAAGGCGCTGGCCGAGGCGTTTCCCGCGGCACAGGCGGTGTTCGACGAAGTCGATGCCGCGCTTGGGGAAAAGCTGACCGCGACGATCTGGGACGGTCCGGCCGAGACGCTGCAGCTCACCGAAAACGCCCAGCCCGCGCTGATGGCGGTGTCGCTGGCGACGCTGAGGGTGCTGGAGGCCGAGGCCGGGCTCGCGGTCGGGCGCGACGTGGCGTTCGTGGCCGGGCATTCGCTTGGCGAATATTCGGCGCTGGCGGCGGCGGGCAGCCTGTCGGTGGCCGACACGGCGCGGCTTCTGCGGATTCGCGGGCAGGCGATGCAGAAGGCGGTTCCGGTCGGCGTCGGGGCGATGGCGGCCCTGCTGGGGCTGGATTATGATACCGCTGTCGTGGTCGCCAGCGAGGCGGCCCAGGGCGAGGTTTGCGAAGCGGCCAACGACAATGGCGGCGGCCAGGTGGTGGTGTCCGGCGACAAGGCGGCGGTCGAGCGTGCGGTGGAAATCGCAAAGGACAAGGGCGCCAGGCGCGCCATGCTGCTGCCAGTGTCCGCCCCGTTCCATTGCCGCCTGATGCAGCCGGCCGCCGAGGCGATGGCGCAGGCGCTGGCCGGGGTGACGGTGGCGGCGCCGGCGGCGCCGCTGGTCGCCAACGTGCTGGCGGCCCCGGTCACCGATCCGGACGAGATTCGCCGCCGTCTGGTCGAGCAGGTGACGGGCCCGGTGCGCTGGCGGGAATCGGTCGCCTTCATGGCGGCGCAGGGCGTCACGACGTTTCTGGAGGTCGGCGCCGGCAAGGTGTTGACCGGCCTCGTCAAGCGTATCACCGATGGCGCGAGCGGCCTGGCCGTCGGCGCGCCGGCGGATATCGCCGCCGTCCGGGATGTGCTCGCGGCGCGCGCGCGGTAACGTATTTTTCTGTCGAGGATTGGGAGCGACTTCATGTTCGATCTGACTGGCCGTACCGCGCTCGTGACCGGCGCGACCGGCGGCATCGGCGGCGCCATCGCCAAGGCGCTGCATGGGCAGGGCGCGACCGTCGCCATTTCCGGGACGCGGCGCGAGGCGCTCGATGCGCTTGCCGGCGAACTCGGCGAGCGCGTTCATGTGCTGCCCTGCAATCTGTCCGACACCGCCGATGTCGAGGCGCTGGTGCCCGCCGCCGAGGCGGCGATGGGCCAGCTCGACATTCTGGTCTGCAACGCCGGCATCACGCGCGACAATCTGTTCGTCCAGTTGCGGGACGAGGACTGGGACGACGTCATCAAGGTCAATCTCAGCGCCACCTTCCGTCTGGCGCGGGCGGCCACCAAGCTGATGATGCGCAAGCGCTATGGCCGCATCATCGCCATCACCTCAGTGGTCGGCGTCACCGGCAATGCCGGGCAGGGCAACTATGCCGCCTCCAAGGCGGGCCTGATCGGCATGATGAAATCGGTCGCGGCGGAATACGCGCGGCGCAACGTCACCGCCAACTGCATCGCGCCCGGCTTCATCGCCACGCCGATGACCGACGTGCTCAACGACAAGCAGCGCGAGGCGGTGCTGGGGAAAGTCCCGGCGGGCCGTCTTGGAACTCCTGAGGACATCGCCGCCGCGGCGGTCTATCTCAGTTCGGCGGAAGCGGCTTACGTCACCGGCCAGACCATCCATGTGAATGGCGGCATGGCGATGATTTGAGGTTGATCCGACCAGAGGGGCATGCAAGGTCCGTCCCGGCATGGGACGGGGTCGTGTGGTCAAGGTTAGGGAAGTATGCTAACCGGACCGAAAAGGGGCGAGCAAGAACACCATTGCATGACCTCCAAACCCTGTATATTGGCGTTGCCGGGACTGTTCGCGGTTTCGGGATCACGGTTCGCGACGGCGGCGTTTGTGGGCGCGCGGTCAACGGCAACGGGGACGATGGCAGCTTTGCAACAGCACTTTTGGCAACCAATCCGGGCGACAGGATTCTAGCGCAATAACGCAGCAACATGGTTCGAGCCGCGACGCGGCCGGGTCAAGTGGAACAAGCATGAGGTTAAAGCAATGAGCGAGATTGGCGAGCGGGTTAAGAAGATCGTGGTTGAGCACCTTGGTGTTGAGCCCGAGAAGGTGATCGA
>JBEBWH010000203.1:0-5978 GCA_040392305.1 Bradyrhizobium sp.
GCCGCTTCTGCAGCCATTCCGGCGAGGGGCCGTTCTTGACGCCGCGCACCAGCCGCAGCGCGAAGCCGGGGCACAGCTCCTCGTCTTCGACCTTCACCTGCACCGGGCAGGGGAATTCGCCGGTGACGGCCTTGATCGTCGGATCCTTCAGCGTGCCCATGTCGGCGGCGGCGAGATCGCGCGCGATGCCGTGCACGCCGGTGCAGTCGGCGCGGTTCGGCGTCAGATTGATCTCGATCACCGGGTCGCCGAGCTTGGCCCACTGCACATAGGGCATCCCAACCGGTGCATCGGCCGGCAGTTCGATGATGCCGTCGTGATCCTCGGAGAGTTCGAGTTCGGCGGCCGAGCACAGCATGCCGCGGCTTTCGACGCCGCGAATGGTGCCGACGCCGAGCGTGATGTCCTTGCCGGGGATGTAGCTGCCGGGCGGCGAGAATACGCTTGTCAGGCCGGCGCGCGCGTTCGGCGCCCCGCACACCACCTGCACCGGCTCGCTTTCGCCGGTATCGACCATGCAGACGCGCAGGCGGTCCGCGTTGGGGTGCTGTTCGGCGGAGATGACGCGCGCGATCGAGAACGGCGCGAGTTGCTTCGCCTTGTCCTCGATGCCTTCGACCTCGAGCCCGATCATGGTGAGCTTGTCGGCGAGCTTGTCGAGCGGCTCGTCGGTGTCGAGATGATCCCTGAGCCAGGAGAGGGTGAATTTCATGACGACAGCCCTCCCGCGAGCGTCGGGATATCGAGCGGCTTGAAGCCGTAGTGATTGAGCCAGCGCACGTCGCCCTCGAACAGCTGGCGCAGGTCGGGCATGCCGTATTTCAGCATCGCGATGCGGTCGATGCCCATGCCCCAGGCGAAGCCCTGATAGACGTCCGGATCGATGTCGCAGGCGCGCAGCACGTTCGGATGCACCATGCCGCAGCCGAGAATCTCCAGCCAGTCCTCGCCTTCGCCGAAGCGGATTTCACCCTTGTCGCGGCGGCACTGGATATCGACCTCCAGCGACGGTTCGGTGAAGGGAAAGAACGACGGCCGGAATCGCATATTGACGTTGTCGACCTCGAAGAACGCCTTGCAGAACTCGGCGAGAATCCATTTCAGGTGGCCGAGATGCGATTCCTTGTCGATCACCAGCCCCTCGACCTGATGGAACATCGGCGTGTGGGTCTGGTCGGAGTCCTTGCGATAGGTGCGGCCGGGGCAGATGACGCGGATCGGCGGCTTTTGGGTCAGCATGGTGCGCACCTGCACCGGCGAAGTGTGCGTGCGCAAGAGAAGCCGCGAGCCGTCCTCCTTCGGATTGAAGAAGAAGGTGTCGTGCATCTCGCGCGCGGGATGGCCCTCGGGGAAATTGAGGCGCGTGAAGTTGTAGTCGTCGGTCTCGATGTCCGGCCCTTCCGCGATGGAAAAGCCCATATCGGCGAAGATCGCGGTGAGTTCGTCCATCACCTGGCTGAGCGGATGGATGCGGCCGGCGTCAGTGGGCGCATCGCGCAACGGCAGGGTGACGTCGAGCGTTTCGCGCGCGAGCCGCGCATCCAGCGCGGCATTGGCCAGCACCTCGCGCCGCGCGCCGAGCGCGCCGGTCACGGCCTCCTTGACCTGATTGATCGCCGCGCCTTGCGTCTTGCGCTCGTCCGGCGACATCTTGCCGAGCGTGGCGAGCAGCGCCGAGAGCGAGCCCTTCTTGCCGAGCACGCCGACGCGCACGGCTTCCAGCGCCGCCTCGTCGGACGCGGCGGCGATGTCGGCCAGAATGGAGTGTTGCAGTTGGGCCAGATCGGTCATGGCGCGCCTGTCGGTTGCGGGAAAACAACGTCCGTTATAGCCGGGGCTGAAATCCCGGCCATCCCGATCAGGCTGGCGATGAAAAGCGCCACCCTAAACGGGCTGCCCGGCGCATGTCCGGGCAGGGCCTGAATAGGGCCTCGCGGAAGCGGAGGAAAGTCAGGCGGCTGCGGGCAGCGCGGCCTTGGCTTTCTCGACGATGACCTGGAACGCGGCCGGCTCGTGGATGGCGAGATCCGACAGCACCTTGCGATCGACGGTGATCCCCGACCTGGCGAGGCCGTCGATAAATCGGCTGTAGGTCAGGCCGAACGGGCGCACCGCGGCGTTGAGGCGCTGGATCCACAGCGCGCGGAAGGTGCGCTTTTTGCGCTTGCGGTCGCGATAGGCGTATTGCTGCGCCTTGTCCACGGCCGCCTTGGCGGCGCGGATGGTGTTCTTGCGGCGGCCGCGGAAGCCCTTGGCGGCCTGGTAGACTTTCTTGTGCTTGGCGTGGGAGGTCACACCGCGTTTGACGCGAGCCATGACAAAACTCCTGTGGAAATCAACGGGTTACGGGATGTCGCCGCAATGCGGCGGGACGGCGCGAAGCGTCAGGCGTTGGGCAAGAAGTATTTCTTGACGTTGTCGCCGTCGGTCTTGAACAGCACGCGCGTGCCGCGCAACTGGCGGATCTGCTTGGTGGTCCGCTTGATCATGCCGTGGCGCTTGCCGCGCTGGGCGTGCTTGACCTTCCCGGTGGCCGTGATCTTGAAGCGCTTTTTAGCGCCCGATTTGGTCTTCAGCTTGGGCATTTGGCTCTCCTGTTCCGGCAGAAAGACAGCGCCCGTCAAGGCGCCGGCCGGTGAATTGCTCGCTAGAGCGTTGAAAAGGCGCGGTTTTCGTCAAACACGACAAACCGGCGCGGCCATCGCCACGGCAGCCCTTGATCAGCCGGGCGATGAAGGATCGGCTTATGGCAGACCGCCGCCGACTTGGCAACGGCAAACCGCCCGTCGGGCCGCGGAGGTCGCCTCGGCGGCGCCGATCGCCATGTGGCGAAGTTACGGCAAAGACGGGGCGGTCATCAAGGCAGCCAAAAGCCTGCCCACAGGACCGGATGACGGTCCGTCGTGAGCCGGACGGCGGGCGGGAGAGGGAAGCGGGCGGCGATCGCCCGCATCATGTCGGGGGTGGGGGCGGGTGGACGCGACGCCTCAGCGCGGCGCGAGCACCATCACCACCTGGCGGCCCTCGAAGCGGGCGTCCTGTTCGACCTTGGCGATGTCGGCGACCTCCGCCTTGACCCGGTCGAGCAGCTTGGTGCCGATCTCCTGATGCGCCATTTCGCGGCCGCGATAGCGCAGGGTGATCTTGACCTTGTCGCCTTCCTCGAAGAACCGCTTCATCGACCGCATCTTCACGTCGTAGTCGTGATCGTCGATCATCGGCCGCAGCTTGACCTCCTTGATCTCGACGGTCTTCTGCTTCTTGCGGGCCTCGGCGGCCTTCTTCTGCGCAGCGAACTTGTATCGCCCGTAGTCCATGATCTTGCAGACGGGGGGACTGCTGTTCGGCGCAATCTCGACCAGATCGAAACCGGCCTCACCCGCCATGCGGATGGCTTCAATGGTTTCGACCACGCCGACATTGTTGCCGTCGGCGTCGATCAGCTGGACCTGGAGGCTGCGGATGTCGTTGTTCATGCGCGGCCCGTCCTTGACGACGGGGGGCGGAGCTCTGTTGGGGCGGCGAATGGGTAACTCTCCAATGATGTTGACAGGCTTCGGAGTGTGAAGCATTCGAACACTGCGGGCAAGCGCGGCAACGCCGCAGGATTGCGGATTTCCGCGCGCTGCAACCGTTCCGTCACACGCCAGGGGCGTGCGCGCCGATCCGAAGGCTTCGTTCTGCCCACATAAAGCGCGCTGCCGCCGTTCGCAAGCGGGCAGCCGCGGCGCGCGAACAGGAGACGATGAAGATGACGGCCGCCGAGCAGCTCAACCCCTCCGTGTTCCTGTCCGTCGGCGAGCCCGGCCAGACGCGTGACATCGCGGTGCGCGCCCGCGCCGGCGCCGCGCCCGGCCTTCTCTGGCTGGGCGGGTTCAAGTCGGACATGATCGGCACCAAGGCGCTGGCGCTCGACGATTTCGCCCGCGAGCAGGGCCGCGCCTGCGTCCGCTTCGACTATTCCGGCCATGGCGAATCCCGCGGCGCGTTCACGGACGGCACCATCGGGCGCTGGCTGGAAGAGGCGCTGGCGGTGTTCGACGCCTTCTGCACCGGGCCGCAGATCGTGGTCGGCTCCTCGATGGGCGGCTGGATCGCGCTTCTTTTGGCGCGCGCGCTGGCGCAGCGCTCAGGCCCGGCGGCGACGGTGAAGGGGCTGGTGCTGATCGCGCCCGCGCCCGACTTCACCGAAGAGCTGATGTGGAAGGAGTTTCCACCCGAGGCGCGCGAGGAGATCGAGCAGCGCGGGGTGTGGCATCAGCCGTCGGACTATGGCGAGCCCTATCCGATCACGCGCGGGCTGATCGAGGACGGCCGCCGCCATCTGGTGCTGGGCGGCACGCTCAATGTCGGCTGCCCGGTGCGCATCCTGCAAGGCGTGCAGGACCCCGACGTGCCGTGGCGGCACGCCTTCCGCATCACCGAGCGGCTGCCTTGCGACGACGTCGTGCTGACGCTGATCCAGGACGGCGATCACCGCCTGTCGCGGCCGCAGGATATTGCGCGGATGCTCGCGGCGGTGGCGGAGCTGTCGGTGTAAGCGGCGGCGCCATGCGTCGGCCGCCGGTTCTCCGGGCCGTCATCGGCTTTCGACAGCGTCAGGCTCGCCGAGCGTAATTGCCGGCGGCAGGGTTGCGGCCGCATCCCTGACCGTATCGCTGCGCTTGAAGGTGAGCGCCGGCCGCTCCACCAGAAACCAGGACAGCGCGGCCATGGCGAATGTCGCGGCGAACACCGCCGCCCAAAGCCACCCGTCGCCCGCATAGCCGAGCCAGAGCAGCGTGAGGATGACCGGCATGTGATAAAGATAGACGCCGTAGGAAAGGTCCTGCCGCCGCAGGACGGATGAGAATAGCGGCAATGTGTGCGCGAATGAGAGCGAGCACCCGGCCAGCGTCAGTACCGACAGGATCGCCAGAAGCGTCGGGTTCTTGTAGTCGGGAACGGTCCACAGCAGCAGGTGGAGCGCAAGCCAGATCGGGAACGTCTGCCTGAACAGCCAGCCGACGCGATCCCATGCGAGTCGGGCGCCTGCGCCCAGCATGAAAATCCAGAGATAGACCGGGATCGTTGTGTCGATCCATGAGGACTGAAGCCAGTTCTGCGCGACGGCAAGGCCGAGAGAGGCCGCGAACACCATCGCGAGCCGCCGCCACGGCAGTCCCATGATCAGCGGCACGAGGATGTAGAAGCCGATTTCGACGCCAACGGTCCAGAGCGCGCCGCCGGGAAAGAACGGCAGCGTATCCGGCCCGAAGGTGAAAGACTTGCTTCCGGCCAGCACGCCGCCGAGCTTGGTCCAGCCGGTGGCCGCGATGGCCGCGAAATACGTATAGATTTTCGGGTCGCCGAGCGCGTCGAGCGTTATCGCTCCCGTGACGACCATCAGCACGAAGATCAGCGCGAGATTGATCGTCATGCCGGGGTAGACGCGCAGGATGCGATTGCGCGCATAGTCGTGCAGCGATTGCCGTCGTCCGATATACGAGCCGGTGATCAGAAAGCCGCTGATCACGAAGAAAACCGGAACGCCAGGGAACAGCGTCAGGATGTCCGGCAGCCCCGGCAGTCGCAGCCACTCGCTGGCATGCATGGCGACGACCTGCGCGGCGGCAAGGAGCCTGAGAAGGTCGAAATTGTTGTTGTGCACGCTCGCGCGCTGTCCAGATTTCATCCGGTGTCCGTGATGGGCAAGCGCTTCGGCTGCGGTCGTTTCCACCCTGCGGCTCTTGCGGTTGCCATGGGCGGGCGTGCCGTCCGGGTGCAGGGCAATCAGGGGAAGGCCCGATCCGATCTACTCGAACCGGCTCAAAAATCCAGATCGGTATAGTTGCGCGAGGCGGGCACGCCCGCGAGCCATTCGGCGAGCAGCGGACGGAACGAGGGGCGCGACTTGATGCGCGCATACCAGGCCTTCGCCGCGTCGTCCTCGCTCCACGGCACGTCGCCGAGATAGTCGATCGCCGACAGATGCGCGG
>JBEBWH010000204.1:0-5969 GCA_040392305.1 Bradyrhizobium sp.
GCGCTCTCAATCATTTCGGCGCCCGCGGCTTCGGCGCGGCGATGATCGCGCTGTTCCTGATCTATCCGCGTCGCCTGGTGCCGCCGTCGGCGCTGCTGATCATTCCGCTGGTGACGGCGGCGTTTTTTATCATCAACGTTCTGCAATTGCCGGATCGTCAGGCCGTCGGGGCGCAGCTTCCCATCCTGCTTTATATGATGGTGCTGATCGGCGCGGTCGGCGTGCAATGGGTCGCCAACCGCCGCGACCCCCGCGGCCGGGCGGCGCTGCGCTGGCTCGGACTGTCGGTGATCGTCGGCGCCGGCGCGTTTGTGGTTCTGATCATCGCGCCGATCCTGGTCGATGCGTCGCCGGCGATGCAGCAGGGGCACGCCTTCGGCTTCTTCCTGCTAATCTATGCGGGACTTGCGCTCGGCGTCAGCCGCTATCGCCTGTTCGATCTCGACGAATGGTCGTTCCGGGTCATCTTCTACACCGCCGGCGTCGTGCTTCTGCTGGCGATCGATGCGTTGCTGCTCTATGTGCTGCATTTTCAGCATGACGTATCCTTCAGCATCTCCCTTTTGACTGTCGCCTTCGTCTATCTGCCGGCGCGCGACGTGCTGCGGGCACGGCTGCAGTCGCGCAATCGGATCGAGAGCCACGAGGTGTTTCGCGCGGTGGTCGATGTCACTTTCGCGGCGTCGGCGCAGGAACGGTCGGAGCGATGGCGCGGCCTGTTGCAGCGGCTGTTCGATCCGCTGGCGATGAAGCCGCTCGACGAGCCGGTGAGCGAGACGGCGATCGGGCTGGAAGGACTTGAACTTCAATTGCCGGCGGTAGCGGACACGCCGTCGCTGCGGCTGCTGTATCCCTGGCGCGGCCAGCGTCTGTTCGGAAGCTCTCATCGCGCGTTGGCGCGGCAACTGGTGCGTCTGATGCGCTATGTCGAGGTGAGCCGCGATGCCTATGAGCGCGGCGGCATCGAGGAGCGGCGGCGCATCGCCCGCGATCTTCATGACGATGTCGGTGCGCGCCTCCTGTCGGGGCTCTACAAGACCGATGTCGTCGATACCCATCGTGTCTTGCGCGATGCCCTCGCCGATATCCGCACCATCGTCAGCGGCCTGTCCTCCGATCAGCTGCCGCTTGGGCAGGTCGTCGCGGCGCTGCGCCATGAGACGGGCGAACGGCTCGCGGCCGCCGATATCGAACTGCATTGGCCGCTGGCCGCAGCCGACGACAGCGCGCGGTTGCTCGACTATCGCATCTATCGCAGCATGGTGTCGGCGCAGCGCGAGGTCGTCAGCAATGTCATCCGCCATGCGCGCGCCCGTCGCGTCGAGGTGGAAATCGCGCAGCACGACGATGCCCTCACGGTCACGATCGCCGATGATGGCGTCGGGATCGATCCGGCGCGGACGCCGGAAAGCGGCAGCGGTCTGCGCGGCATGATCCGTCGGCTGAGCGACCTCGGCGGGTCGTTCACGCTTCTGCCGATGGCGAGCGGCTGCTCGGCCCAAATTCGCATTCCGCTGACGGTGACGGCGCCTTCCGTTGACGCGGAAGTGCCGGAAGCAGAGCTGCCGGCCCGCTCACAGCCCCATGTTCAAGGGGTGCCGAAGCCGCAAACACCCTCATACAGTCCTCGCGCCGGTGCCGCGCGACGGATATTCGACAGATCGTGAGTTCAGCCGATGGCGTCCCTTTCACCACAAGGTTTTGGCAGCCGTCGTGGCTTGATCGTCGAGGATCAGGCCGATACGCGCGAATGGCTGGTGCGGATGCTCGGTATGGCGTTCGACGGCATCGAGATCAGCGAGGCGGCGACGCGGCAGGCGGCGTTCGACTGGATCCGGTCGCGCGCGCCGCGTGGTGCGGCCTCGGACGACGTCTCGTCGCGCGATGTCGCGCTGATCGATCTCGGCCTGCCGGACGGTTCGGGGATCGATCTGATCCGCCTGCTGGCGGATCAGTATCCGCGGGTGCTGCCGGTGGTGACGACGATCTACGACGACGACGAACATCTGTTCGAGGCGATTGCCGCCGGCGCCAAGGGCTATTTGCTGAAGGACCAGCACGCGGACACGTTCGTCAGCTATCTGCATCGCATCGAGCTTGGTGAGCCGCCGCTGTCGCCTTTGATCGCGCAGCGCATGCTGGCGCACTTTGCCAAGCGCCGCGAACCGGACATCGACAGCGGGGCGGAAGCGTCGCTCACCGCGCGGGAACTGGATGTGCTGCGCCTGCTGGGTCGCGGTCTACGGGTGGCGGAAGCCGCGCGCGTGCTCGGGCTGACGCCCCATACGGTCGCGGGCTACGTCAAGACCGTCTATCGCAAGCTCAACATTTCATCGCGCGCCGAGGCGGCGGTCGAGGCGGTGCGACGCGGCCTTGTCTGAAGCGTTTTCGAGCGAAGCATGCCCCAAATATATCCTCGGGGCTTGACCCGAGGATGGACACCGGTTCGCGCGAAGACAACGCGTCGAAAACAAAGGTCGAGCTCCGCTTCTGATTCCATCGGAAGCGGAGCTCTGGAGGTCCGTCATCGCACCCATGAAACCACGCCGGCACCGCGTGGTTATGCAGGGCTACCGTCAGTGCCCCATGCCGGGCTGCACCACGCCGTTGAAGATGTCCGGATTGGGTTCGCCCTCGACGATCAACAGGCCGGCGAGGCCGCGCTCGGCGCGTGCGAGTGCGTGATCGACCAGCGTGTAGCTGCCCGGAACATCGAGCTTGAACTCGGTGATCACCGCGCCGCCAGGCGGGACCGTGACGGTCTGGATACCTTCCAGCGGCGGCGTCTTCAGACCGCCGAGATTGTACACCTTGTCGAAGATCTCGCCGATGACATGGAACGACGAGGTGAAGTTGGGGCCGCCGACGCCAAAATAGATGCGCACGGTTTCCCCGACCTTGGCATGCAGCGGGTGCAGCTTGGAGATCGCGCCGACCGAGCCGTTGAACACGAAATATTCCGGCCGTTCGTTGAGGAGCTTCTCGACGCTGAACTCCTGGCTGCCATGCTGGCCATACGGCGCGTCGGTATAGACCTCGCCCTGCATGACATAGAACTCATGATCGACCGGCGGCAGGCCATCCTCCGGCTCGACGAGGATCAGCCCGTACATGCCATTGGCGATGTGCTCGGCGACCATCGGCGTTGCGCAGTGATAGACGTAGAGGCCGGGTGTCAGCGCCTTGAAGCTCATCGACTTTTCTTTGCCGGGATCGACCTGAAGCGCGGCCGCGCCGCCGCCCGGACCGGTCGCGGCATGAAAATCGACCGAATGGATCATGTTGCTGTCGGCCGAATTCTTCAGATGGACATCGACCGTATCGCCGACGCGGACTCGCACGAACGGCCCCGGCACCTTGCCGTTGAACGTCCAGTAGCCGAACGTCGTGCCCTCGGCGAGGCGGCCTTCCATCTCCACTGTGAAGAGGTCGAGCCGCACCGTTTTCGGATCGCGCTTGCCGATCGGCGGCGGCAGGTCGTGGGGCTCGCGCGAGATATCGGCTTCCACCAGCGTCTGCGCCGCGGGGGTTGCGGTAATGAGGAGCTGGCCCTCCATGCCGGCAAGCCGGTGGCCCGGCACGTCGCAGTAGTAGACGAAGTCGCCCGCCTTGCTGGCGCGGAAGACGATGCTGGTGCTCGCGCCTTTGCTGACCACGCGCGGCGAGCGGGCATCCTGATCGGGAAAGACGATATCGTGCTCGGTGCCTTCGCCGTTGATCAGCGTCACCTGCACCACCTGTCCCTCGACCGCGGTGAGGATCGGGTTGACCTTGCCGTCGATCGTTCCGCCGACGCCGATATACACCATCCGGCCTTCGGCAATGCCGGAGCGCAGGGTGTATTTGGCGTCGGTAAGGTACGGCGCGACGACTCGCGGCCCGGCTTGCGACGCGGGCTGAGCGGCGGCCGGCGACGGCGTCGCCTGCGCGGTCGGCGCGGGGGCAGTGGCCGCACCGTCGGCGGAGAGCGAGGCGAGATAGGCGATCACATCCTTGCGGTCGTCTTCGGTCTTGAGGCCCGGAAAGGGCATCTTGTTGCCGGGAACGAGCTTCTGCGGGTCGAGCAGATAGGCGTCGAGATTGGCGGGCGTCCACTCCAGCGCGGCCTGCTTCATCGCCGGTGAATAGCTGTAGTTCGCCTCCGCGGCGGCCTTGCGGCCGATGATGCCAGCGAGATTCGGCCCCAGCGTATTGCGGCCGGGCTGGAGCGAATGGCAGGCCTGACACTTCTTGTAGACCTGGCGGCCATGCGTGACGTCCCCCTCGACGCCAGCGATCTTCGGTGCAGCCGGCTTCGGTGCGGCCGCCGGTGTTGCGGGCGAGGGAGGCGGTCCCGCCTGCGCGGTGACATGACCATGCGCGTGATTGTGCTGGGCTGGAGCGGCTTTCGGGGCGATCGGAGCTGCTGGCGGGACCGCTTTTGCGATGTTCGCCGCCGCAGCAGGTGCCGCAACTGCCGGCTCCGCCTTTGCGGTGGGAGCTGCCGGCGCGGCCGCCTTGGCCTCCGGCTTCGGTGCCGCCGCAGGCGCTGGCGCGGGAGCTTTTGCGTCATCCGACGCGATCGGTGTGGATGCGGGAGCGCCGCCCCGGTGGCTTTCAGAGTAGCTTGCGAAGGTTACGAGCGAGACCAGCGCGACGATGCCGATCGTACCCGGCAGCCATCCCTGCAGATTATTCCAGCGACCGAAGGAAACCATTGCCTAGCCCCCTGTTGGCGACGCATCGCGCCATGGCGGCGGAACGTCTGCCGCGATGCCAACATTATTATCGGACGACGTGAACGGGAAGGGTGGTGTGAACTAGCACTTCGGAGGTCTGGCTGCCGAGCAGGAACTTCCGTACGCCGCGTCGGCCATGCGACGCCATCACGATCAGGTCGCATCCCCGAAGCTTGGCTTCCCTGACAATGGCCTCGGCCGGGAATTCGTCGGTTTCGCGGGCGATCTCGATCGGTACCCCGAGCTCGGCGGCCTTTTTCTCGATCCGGGCGGAAATCTTCTTCACATGCTCATCCATCTGATGCTCGTACTGGCCGACCGGATTCCTGAGCCCGCCCTCAACGGCCGCATTGATCGCCGAGCCGGAGAGCGGTTCGGTAACGGTCAGGATCGTCACCTTGGCCCCGAGCGGCTTGGCGAGAGCCAGACCGTGATCGACGCCCCGCGCCGCAAGCTCCGAGCCGTCTGTGGGAATGAGAATGTGCTTGTACATCGGTCCCTCTCCAGTGCCCCATTGTCGGGGTGGTTATCCGGCCGGATACGGACGCGCCGCCGTGCGACGCGACCATTCTCCCGTCGCCAAGCCGGCGGCGGTGGAAGCCGCGGATGCGCCGCCGGGGAGGCGCGTCCGTGGTCTGTTCCGGCCTCGCGACTAGCTCCGGACTGCGCGTGCGCCCCAGATCAGGATGCATGCGCCGATCAGTCCGGCGATCAGATAGCCGAGCCAGCCGCCGAACGACACGCCCACCAGACCGAAGATCGCGCTGGCGATCGCCGCTCCGACGATGCCGAGAATGACGTTCATGAAGATGCCGGTATCGCTTTTCATGATACCGGATGCGATCCAGCCGGCCAGTCCACCGATGATGATTGCCGCGATCCAGCCCACGCCTGCGCCTTCCATTGTCGAGCTCCTTTCGGAATTGGCGGAGTTATTCAGCCAAAGTTCCCACCGCTGCTAACGGTTGTGCCGCCGTTCGGTTCCATCGCCGCACGTCGTCGCTGTCAGCGGGAGGTCGCCTCGAATATCCATGCCAGATAGTTCGCTTCGACGCTTTCCAGCGGAACGACGGCGATTGCCGGTGTGTCGTAGGAGTGCAGCCGGCGGAGCATGGCCGTCGCATCCTCGGCCAGCGATGCGCGGGTTTTGGCGATCATCGCGACTTCCTCGGCGCGCTCGACCGCGCCCTGCCAGCGGTAATGCGAGATCATGCCCGGAGTGATGTTGACGCAGGCGGCGAGCCGTTGCTC